>DATDHP010000165.1:0-11259 GCA_036521515.1 Vicinamibacterales bacterium | reverse complement strand
GTACTCCCGCCGAACGCGAAGGAGTAACACTGTAATGTCGAGCTTCGCTGTCTGGTGGATCGAAATCGTCGTCGCAGTCGTTGGCGGAATGTGCCTCGTCTTCGTCATCGGAGAGGCCGCTGCTTTCATCAGGGTTCTTCGCATTCGTCAGCGCGACGGCGGAATACCGGTACCTCGGACGAGAGAAGAGTACCTGCTGCTCTTCCCCCGTGCATGTCCACGCTGCCTGTCGCGCCGCGGAAAACGGGTCAAAGGCTGGCACATCGATCGGCACGGGGCCTCAGAATTTGTCGATACGTGGCAATGTGCGGACTGCGCGTACGTCGAGGGCGGCAACCTGCTCTCGCCGATGCGTGGGGCGGAGACGACGGAGCAGTCGGTCAGAGCCAGGCAGCGCTGGTTCATCCCGACCGCTGAAGCCGAACGCATCGAACGTCCTCGACTCGGGAGCGAAATGTCCCGCGAGTCGGGCGAACTATCAACCTAGCGCATACCCATCTGCGCGGCCGCAAACGCCCATTGATCCGCCCGTTCGGCAATGAGCTTGTCGGTCGGCCGGTACCCGTGCGAGCCCTGGACCTCGACCCGGATCAGCGTCGGTTTCGGGCACCCCTGGGCGGCCTGCAGCGCGGCGGCGAACTTGAACGAATGACTCGGCACGACGCGGTCGTCATGGTCGGCCGTGGTGATGAGCGTGGCCGGATAACAGGTGCCCGGCTTGATGTTCTGGACCGGTGAGTACTTGATCAGGAACGGGAACTGCGCTGGATTCGACGCGGACCCGTACTCCGTCGTCCACAACGCGCCGCCCGTGAACTTGTCGTAGCGCAGCATGTCCATGACGCCCACGGCGGGAAGCGCGACCGCGAAGAGGTCCGGCCGCTGTTCCATCACCGCGCCGACGAGGAGCCCGCCATTGGACCCACCCATGATGCCGAGGCGGCCGGGCGAGGTGTACTTGTCCTTGATCAGTTGTTCGGCGACGGCGATGAAATCGTCGAACACGTTCTGTTTCTTCTCGAGCATGCCCGCCTGGTGCCAGGCCTCGCCATACTCGGCGCCACCGCGCATGCTGGCGGTGACCCAGACCCCGCCGCGCTCGAGCCATGCCGGTATGTCCTGCCGGTACGTGGGGAGCGTGCTGACCGAGAATCCGCCGTATCCGTAGAGCATGGTCGGATTGTTGCCGTCGAGCGCCACGTTCTTCCGGGCCGTGAGAAAGAACGGTACGCGGGTGCCATCAGCCGAGGTGGCGAACCGGGCCTTCGTTTCGAACAGGCTGGTATCCACCGCCGGCGTGGCGACCTCGAAGCCCTCACTTTTCCTCGACACGGGGTCGAGAACGTAGACCGTCGCCGGCATGAGCGGCGAGCTGAAGCTGTACCAGATGTGGGGAGCGGCCTCACGTCCGCGAATCGCGCCGACCGTGCCCGCGCCCGGCAGCGCGATCTCGCCCTTCGGCGCGCCGTCGAGACCGAACAACCGCAACTGGCTCTGAACGTCGACGAGATACTGCGCCACGATCTGGCCGCCAATCACGGCGACGTTTTCGATCGCCTCCTTGCGCTCGGGAACAATCGTCCGCCAGGCGCCGGCTGCAGGATTCCTGAGATCGACGGCAATGATCTTCCGGTTCGGTGCATCCTTGTCCGAGCGGAGGTACAGCGTCGCGCCCTGGTTGCCGATCGGCCAGTATTCCGCGTCGTTGACCGTCATGAGGGGTCTGACCGGCGTGTTGATCGTCGGCGCGTCGGCACGGCCGAGATCGGCGTAGTACAGGCTGTTCTTGTTTTCCGCGCCTTCGAACATGGCGACGAGCAGGTATCGGCCATCCTCGGTCACCTCGCCGCTGATCACCCATGTCGAGAGATCTTTTCTCTCGTACACGAGCGTGTCCTGCGACTGCGGCGTGCCGATGCGGTGGTAGTAGAGAGCGTGTCCCGAGAGCGCGGCCTCGAGGATCTTGTTTTTCGGAGGCTCTGGATAGCGGGAGTAGAAGAAGCCCTTGCTGTCGTTGGTCCACGAGATGCTCGAGAAGCGCATCCATCTCACCTCGTCCGGCAGGTCCCTGCCTGATGTGACGTCGCGCACCCGGAGGGTGTTCCAGTCGGCGCCCCCCTCGGAAAGACCATATGCCAGCAACTTCGCATCGGGCGATGGCATCCACTGCGAGAGCGAGACAGAGCCATCCTCGGAGATGACGTTGGGATCGATCACGAGTGCCGGCGGGGCCGTCACACTGGTACGAACATAGACGGGCGACTGGCGTTGGAGGCCCGTATTCCTCGAGTAAAACAGCTTCTCCCCTTTGACGACCGGAACGCTGACGCGCGCATAGTTCCACAGCTCGGTCAAGCGCGTGTTGAAATGCTCACGCAGCGGCAGCCGCGCCAGATACGGGTCGGTCACGGCATTGGATGCAGCCACCCACTCAGCCACTTCCTTCGAATCGAGCGCCTCCATCCACCGGTACGGGTCGGGAACCTTCGTTCCGCCGTAGTCATCGACCACGTCATCCTTGTGAGCGACCGGGTACGTGAGCCGCTGTCCTGCCGGTTCGGTCGGCCCGCAGGCCGAGGCGGTGAGCGCGAACAGGACAATCGCTGTCAAGTGTCTCACGATCCATCCTCGGTTGGACTTCGGGCTACGGACTTCGGGCTCCAGGCCAGACAAGGCCCGAAGCCTGGAGTCTGAAGACCGAAGCCCCATTTAGCTCGCTTCGCACGCCGTCGGATTCCAGGGCGTGTCGGCGACTTTCTTGAAATGCGAGCTGCGCGCGAAGCGGGACGTCAGGTACTGGGGATCCTGGACTACGGTCGTGACGACGAGCCACTGGTCGCCGTTGGGCTCGTTGGTACGATTGAAGTACTCCGTGACGACCGCGTTCTCGCTGTACGGCACGCCGTTCTTCTGCAGGTAACCGGCACGCATCTCCGTGGTGACGACGCGGAGCGATCCTCCACGCGGCGGGCCGCCGCCGCGGCCGCCGCCGGCCATCTGCCAATTCGCCACCGAGGTGCCCTGCCACGTCTTCTCACCGGTCGATGGCGCGGGCCGTCCGAAGACGAAGCGCCGCGTCTGCGTGCCCGCCTCGGTGTCGACGCGCAGAGTCGTGTCGCTCTCCCATGAGATGCGCACTCGTCCCGGCACGCGCATGATGGCCGCCGCGCCGTACGACCGGCACTGCTCGCCCGCGGCAGTGTCGCGCGCCGGATCCCAGGCATCGGCCATCGTGCGCGCGGCCGCGTTCAACGGGACGCTCGGATAGTCTCCCTTCGGCGGCGTCATCATGCGCCACCGCCAGTCCTCCGTCACCACCGAAACCCACGTGCCGGTGAGATCGATCGGGGATTGCGCGCGCGGTGTTGGCGGCGGCGCGGGCGGCGCGGCGCCCTGCGGCGCCTGCGCGCCGGCCGCGACGGCGCCAAGCGTGAGAACCATCGCGATCGCACCAGCCACGAGCTTCGGCATGGCGAGAACCTTCTTCACTCACACAGGCCGCGGAGGCGCGAAGACGCGGCGATCATTTCGGAATGTGCTCCGCGTCGCCGCTTCTCCGCGGCAACGTGGAAGTAAAAGGCGCGTCATTCCGTGCGTCCGGTCCGGGCACCGGCCGGGGCGCGCGGCGTCTGGCTCAGGCTCCGGTACACGGCCTCGACGAACATGTCGGTCGTCCAGAAACCCGTGGTCGCGCCGTACCGCGGGTCGTAGTCCGCGGTCGGCCTCGCCGCCTTCACCTGCTCGAGCGTCATGCCTTTGCGGATCATGTCCTGGATGCGATCCCGGATGATCGTCGTCATGTCACGGTAGTACGCGACGTCGGCTGAATCGGAGAGGCGGCCGTGGCCCGGCACGATGATCGTGCCTCCCTCGGTACGGAACTCCGCCACGGACATGTCGAGGATTCGGTTCAGCGAGTCGATGATGCCGTTGATGCTGCCGCCGCGGGTCAAGTCGATGATCGGATAGCTGGTCGTCAGGAAGATGTCGCCCGTCGCGATCACGTCCGAGCCGCGGAAGTAGACGAGGCTGTCGCCGTCGCTGTGCGCGGCGGGCTGGTGCAGCAGCTGGATCCCTTCACCGTTGAAGAAGTGGCTCAGCTTCATGCCCTCGGTGTAGTAGGTGTCGGTGGGGAGTGCATCCGACGGCGTCGCCTGCTGACCCGCGGCCGGGCTGGTCATCCGCTGCAGCACGTGCTCGTGCGCCAGGATCGCGGCGCCCTCGCCAGCGTCTGCGATGTTGCCGGCAACGTTGCCGCCGGTGAAGGTCCGCCCCGACGCGCGCAGCTTCAGGTTGCCCCCGGTGTGATCGGGATGCACGTGCGTGCTGATGATGTAGCGGATGGGCTTGACCGGAGCGCTCGGGTCGCGCTCGGCGGCGACGCTCGACCGCGTCTCGGCGCCATACTTCGGAGCGAGCGACTCGAGCACGGCGAGACGATCGTCGACGCGGCGCTGCAACTGCTGGATGGCCGCGAGCACGCGGTCCGCATCGCGCTCCAGGCCGCTGTCCACCATCAGGACGCCGTCCTTGCCCACCGACAGCGTGATGTTGCCGCCGGCGCCCGCGAGCATGTAGACGTTCCCCCGTATGGGGACGACCTGCAACTCGGGCTGGGCCTGCTGCTGCGCGAGTCCAATGACCGTGGAGCCAGACAGCGCGGCGGCCGTGAGAAACAGTCTTGGTCCCGTCATGGTGTCCTCTACTGCTGTCCGCGGCGCTGCTGTGCCGTGGTGGCGGGCGGTGCCGTGGGCAGCGGCATCGACCGCATCTTGATCCGAAAGTCGGGATACATCGTCTCGGCGCCGCCGCGCGTCGCCTCGAGCGGAATTCTGTGGCGGATCGCGAACTCGGTCATGTACGGGTTCGTGCCGGGCAGGAAGTGCGGCACCTGGCCCTTGGCGCGATCGATCTCCTGGACGACCCCGCACGGATACGGCGGGATGTTCTGGTTGACGTTGAGCTCGTAATCGGTCGTGCGAACGAACGGCTCGGTGAGGTACACCGGGTCGTAAATAATCGTCACGACCGTCAGGAAGTCGCCGTTCCTGATCCAGCGCTCGCTCAGCGTGGCCTTGTCGCTGCGTGGCAGGCCGTTGCGGCGCAGATAGCCTTCCTTCAAGTGCGTCGTCTTGATGACGAGCGTGTCGCCCTCCCACGTCCCGGTCGAGAAGCCGGCCCAGGTGTGCAGCGCGTTCTCGGACGGATGCGGGCGACCGTCCAGGTAGATCGGCCGATCGACCGACCGCAGCCACTCGGCGTGGAACGCGGTGATTTCGCGCGACACGGGGTCTACTTCCTTGGAGATGCGCAGGTTGGACGGACCGCGCCAGATGTAGTCCGCCGAGTGCGGCCGGCACTGCCACTCGGGCAGCGTCTGGATTGACGCATCCCAGGCGATGGCGCGCAGGCGCGCGGCCTCGCTGATCGGGATCCCGAGGAAGTCGCCAAGCTCAGGACCCGGCACGCGCTCGGGCTGGTCTTCCCAGAAGCGCGGCGCCCACTCGCCGGAGAAATCGACCTGCGCGAATGCGGGTGCGCTGACCAGGAGCACGAGGGTGAACGCCGAAGCGGCAACGGCTCGATGACACCTGCTCATAAAACCCTCGATACGCGTCTTTCACCCCCAGGCCACGGAGACACGGAGGCACGGAGAATAATGGGCTTGATGACCTCCGTGTCTCCGTGACTCCCTGGCCCGTGGGGCGAACAGCGCGTCGTCCTAAACAACCGCTCCAATTTCCTGCCGCATGATGCGCGCACCCTCGGCCATCGCGCGCATCTTGCCATCCGCGACCTCGCGCGGAAGGTATTTCATCCCACAATCGGTGGCCACCACGATGTTTTCCGGTGCAACGTACGGCAGCGCGCGGCGAATCCGCGCCGCGACCGTTTCGCCACTCTCGACGTTCATCCTCGACAGGTCGATCACGCCGAGCAGGATCTGCTTGCCGGGCAGCGACGTCAGGACGGAGCAATCAAGATTCGACTGCGCGGTCTCGATCGACACCTGGCTGCACCCACAGTCAGCCAGTTCCGGCAGGAACGAGTACCCGGACGGCCGCTCATGGATGATCGCCGCGTAGCCGAAGCAGATATGCACGCACGTCGTGCCCGTGATGCCATCGAGCGCCCGGTTCAGCGCGCGCAATCCGTACAGGCGCGCCTTCTCCGGCCGCGCCTGCATGTACGGCTCGTCGACCTGGACGACGTCGGCGCCGGCCGCGAAGAGGTCGCGGATCTCCTCGTTCACGGCGGCGGCGTAGTCCATCGCCATCTCTTCCTCGGAGGCGTAGAAATCGTTCTGCGCCTGCTGGGACATCGTAAACGGTCCCGGCACCGTGATCTTGATTTTCTTCGTCGTGTGCGACCGGAGGAACTTCACGTCCTCCACCTCCACCGGATAGCGACGCCGAATCCTTCCGGTGATGCGCGGCACGGGATTCGGGTGGCCGGACCGGTCGAGCGCGCTACCCGGATTGTCGAGGTCCACACCCTCGAGCGCCGTCGCGAACCGGTTCGAGTAGCTCTCGCGTCTGATCTCGCCGTCCGTGATGATATCGAGCCCCGCGTCCTCCTGCGCCTTGATCGCGAGGACGGTGGCATCGGCCTGGGCCTCGGCCAGGAATTCCTCCGGAACGCGCCAGAGCTCTTTCGCGCGCACGCGCGGCGGAAACCTCTTGGCCAGCCTGGCCCGGTCGATCAGCCATTCGGGCTGCGGATAACTGCCGACGAGGGTCGTTGGGAACAACAGGTCCATCAGTATTTTCCAGACAGGAGCGCGCCGCCGTTCGGCACGCGGGCATCGAGGTCGAGCTTCCTGAGCATCTGGTACGTCGTGGCAATCGCGGCCGACACGACAGGCAAGCCGCACTCGTCCTGGACCTTCTCAACGGCGGTCAGCGACGGCATCTGGACGCAGGACGAGAGGACGAGCGCATCCGCCCCCCGGAGGTTCAGGCCCCTGTAAATGGCGCACAGCGCCATCGGGTCCTGGCGCCCCACCTCGAGATTATCCGGGATCTCGAGGGCGATCGTGTCGACCACTTCGATCCCTTCCGCCTCGATGTACTCAGCCACCATCCGCGTCAACGGCTTCATGTATGGCGCCACCATGGCAATGCGTCGCGCGCCGAGCGTCTTGAGGCCGTCGACCAGCGCCCCGGCGCTCGTGACGACCGGGGCCGCGTGCCCTTCCCTCCGCGTGACCTCGTGCAGCCGCCGCTCGGATTCGCAGTGATAGCCCTTGCCCATGCTCATGATCGCGACGAGGCAGGCGTACCCGAGCACGTCCACATCGGCATCGGCCAGCTCGGCGGCGCAACGGTCTGAATCCGCGTCCATCGCCGCGAGCTCCTCCTTCGCGACCTTCCTCATGCGCATGCGGCTCGAATGGAAGGTGAACCGCTCCGGCGACATCGTTTCGCGCGCGCGCAGCAGTGCCGGGATCTCGGTCTCCATCGTCGTGTTCGAGCTGGGGACGATCTGTCCGATGCGATACGTTCGAGACATTACCGAGTCAACTCCCAACCTCCAACTCCCAACTCCCAAGAACTCCCAACCCGCTCACCGTGGCTTCCGGCTTCAGCCGGAAGTTTGGGAGTTGGGCGTTGGGAGTTACGCGGAGAGCGGCGCCTGTTCGCGCCACAGTCCGAGCGCCTTCTGCGCTGCGCGATCCGAGAAGCTGAAGAGCACCGCGTCCTCGCTCGCGCGATGCGAAACCGGCACCCACGATGGCACGACAACGATGTCGCGAGGGCCCCACGCGAACGTGTCGCTGCCGATGCGCGTCTCGCCCCGCCCCTCGACGACCGAGCAGATCGTCGCGTCGGTGCCGCGGTACGCCTCGCCCGTGAAGCCCTTCGGCAGCAACTGCAGGAACGCCGCGATCGTCGGCATCGGATACCCGCCGGTGGCCGGGTTCACATACTGCATCTTGATGCCGTGGCACGCGTGCAGCGGCCCGTTGCGGTACAGCTGCTCCAGTGCTTCGCGGCTGCGCGCGTACGGATAGACGAACACCGGCGCCGAAAGGCTCGCCGGCGCGTACTCCAGCGGGAGCATGTTCGCACCGTAGCGAAGCAGCGCATCACCCTCGCGCCGGCTCACCGGCTGCGTCTCCTGCGGGTGATGCTCTGCGAAGCTGGTGTCGAGCAGGTTGACGATCGGCAGGTCCAGCCCGTCGAGCCATACCACCGGCTCGCCGCCCGGGTTGCCATGATCGTGGAACGTCCAGGACGGCGTCAGGATGAAATCACCAGGACGCATGGTCGTCCGTTCGCCATCGACTGCCGTGTACGCCCCGGTTCCCTCGACGATGAACCGCAGCGCGGAGGCCGCGTGGCGATGCGTCGGCGCCGTCTCTCCCGGAAGGATCAGCTGCAGACCAGCATAGAGGCTCTGCGTGATCTGCGACATGCCACGCAGGCCGGGGTTCTCGAGCACGAGCACCCGCCGTTCCGCTTCCCTGGCCGTAATCAGCCTTCCACCTTCCAGGATGAGTGGACGCAGCTCGTCGTACTTCCACATCGCCGGCACGGTTGCCGGACGCGGCTCGGGCATCACGAGGTTGTTGAGCACCTCCCACAGCGGAGCCGTGTTCTTCTTGTCGAGGCGCGCGTAGAAATCCAGCCGCTCGGGCGATGTGCCCGGCTTGACGACGAATGACGTGGTCTGCATAAGAAACTCTCTCGGGCGGGTCCAAAACCCGCGCCTTTCAGGCGGGTCTGAAGACCCGCGGCTCTCAGGCGGGTCTGAAGACCCGCCTCTACATCGCTCGTGGACCTACTTCGCCGCCGTGGCACCGACGACCGCGGCTGCCGACGCGGCTCCCTCGGCCGCCCGAACCGAGACCTCCAGCGTCCCGATGCGCTGGATCGTGGCGACGATGCGGTCGCCCGGCTCGATGGGGCTCACCCCCTCGGGCGTGCCCGTGTAGATGACGTCGCCGGGATACAACGTGTAGAACGACGACGCGAGCTCGACCAGCTCGCGCACGCCCAGGATCAAATACCGTGTGTTCGATTTCTGCCGCTGTTCCCCATTGACCGCGATCTGGAGATCGAGCGAGCCGGGGTCGGGAATCTCGTCGGCGGTCACCAGCCAGGGACCGAGCACGCTGTAGCTGTCGGGCGACTTGCGGAAACTGCGGTCCTCGGTGCCGCGGATCGTGATGTCGAGCCCGATGGCGTAGCCCGCCACGTAGT
Organism: Vicinamibacterales bacterium; assembly: GCA_036521515.1. Taxonomy (GTDB): domain Bacteria; phylum Acidobacteriota; class Vicinamibacteria; order Vicinamibacterales; family UBA2999; genus Gp6-AA40. The sequence continues at coordinate 2,053 of DATDHP010000165.1, read as the reverse complement.
CGAGCGCGTCCGCGGCAGAGACGTTCCTCGCCTCCTTCCCCACGACCAACGCCAGTTCCACCTCGTGATCGGTGCGCCGATTGAGCATGCGCAGCGCCACGCCCTCGCCCGGTCCGACGAGCGAGCTGGTGGCCTTCAGGAAAAGTCCAGCCGACTGAATCGTGATCGTGTGCGCGACGTTGCCGTGATGGATCTGGCTGTCGTTCTTCACCTCGTCGAGGTGCTTCTGGTAGTTCACCGGGGCGGCCACGAGCTTGCCGGGATTGGCAACGGGGCTGAGCAGCCTGACGCTGCCCAGCGGCACCGCGGGAGCGTCGGCGGCCAGCGCCTTCGCTTGCGCGGCGACCTTGCCAAGGTGCGCGATGAGCGGATCATGCGGGGGCAGCGGATAGCGCGCCGACGGCAGCACGTCGAGCGCCGCCGTCACGTCTTTCACGATCTCGCCTTCGACAACGCCGAGGCGATCCTGGTCGAATCGGCAGAGTTTCATCAGTCACCTCGCCGAACGGGGGTGCGTGGCCAGTTCGAGCAGGCGAGTATACTCGGCCAACCGGAAGTTCTGCAATAACTGATATATCGCGTTGTCTCGTGGGGACGCGGGAGCACCACCACATGCACACGCCAGGGATGAGCGCCTCCAGGATCAACCTCGCGGAGCTCGTCGACAACAGTCGGCTCGGGCCCGTCCAGTGGGGCGTGTTCGCGCTGTGCCTGCTGACGTTGATCATGGACGGTTTCGATGTACAGGCGCTTGGCTACACGGCGCCCGCGATCGTCAAGGAATGGGGGGTTGCGCCCGCAGCGCTCGGACCCGTGTTCGCGGCCGGCAACTTCGGCGTCCTGATCGGCTCCCTGCTCTTCAGCATGGTGGCCGACCGCATCGGCCGGCGCCCGGTACTCATCGCGGCGACGTTCTTCTTTTCGGTCATCACGATCCTGACCGCCCGGGCAACCACGGTGCCCGAGCTGCTGATATATCGTTTCATCGCCGGCATCGGTCTCGGCTCGATCATCCCCCAGGCCACTGCGCTCGTTGGCGAATACAGTCCCAGGGCGAAGCGCGTCACGCTCATCATGGCCATCACGGTCGGCTTCACCGCCGGCGCCGCCTTTGGCGGCTTTGTCGCCGCCGCACTGATCCCGGCCTACGGATGGCGGTCGGTCTTCTACTTCGGCGGCAGCGTCCCCTTCTTCATCGCGATGGCGATGCTGTTCCGGCTGCCCGAGTCGCTTCAGTTCATGGCGCTCCGCGGGAAGCGGGAGGAGCTCGTGAAATGGCTGAAGCGCATCGACCCGTCCGCGCCGATCGACGCCGGCACGGAGCTCATCCTGCCTGAGGAGAAGCGCGGGGGCGGCGTCCCGATCGCGCACCTGTTTCGCGAGAGACGGGCGGTCACGACGCTCCTGCTGTGGATCGTGAATTTCATGAACCTGCTCAACCTCTATTCGCTCGCGAGCTGGCTCCCGACGGTCGTGACGGGCGCCGGCTACCCGCAGCAGACGGCGGTGCTGGTCGGGACGATTCTGCAGGTGGGCGGCACCATCGGCACATTCGGCCTGGCGTGGCTCATCGCGCGGCGGGGGTTCATTCCGATGCTGGCGGCAACGTTCGCGATCGCGTGTGCGAGCATTTTCCTCATCGGCCAGCCGGGCCTCTCCCTGACGATGCTGTTCGCCGTTGTGTTCGTTGCGGGATGGTGCGTGGTCGGTGGTCAGCCCGGCCTGAACGCCCTGGCCGCAAGTTACTATCCCACCTACATTCGCTCGACCGGCGTTGGCGCAGGCCTCGGCGTGGGCCGGCTGGGAGCGATCGTCGGTCCGCTGATTGGCGGCTATTTCCTCGCGAGGCAGTGGTCGACGCAGGAGATCTTCATGGCGGCGGCGATCCCCGCCCTTGTTTCGACCGTTGTCATGATCCTCCTCCGCTTCGTCATTCGAATGCCGGAGGCTTCGGGAGCGAAGTAGTCAGGCTCCGGGCTCCAGGCTACGGGCTTCGGGCGCCGTCAGGCCCGGAGTCCGGAGCCCGAAGCCCGGAGCCCGTTCAGAACTGATA
>DATDHP010000164.1:0-2961 GCA_036521515.1 Vicinamibacterales bacterium | reverse complement strand
CCGTCCGCGACGACGCGAAAAGGACCTGCGGGACGCAGGACCCGAAGGTGGCGTGCCGGCGTGGCGCCGTTCGCGATGTTCTCCACCGCGACGGTGAAGGTGCGAATCAGGTTGTCGGTGGCGAGCCACGCGCCGATGCGCGGGTGCGAGGACAGGGCAGCGACGAGACGGCGGACGAGATCGTCGCTCTTGTCGAGCGGAGGCAGATCGATGGCAGCGGGCGCGTTCGTTGGCGCGGGCAGCGGGCGATAGGCTACCGTGGGCGCGGTGGAGGCGGGCGCTTCCGGCGTCCGGGGGAGCCAGAAATAGGTAGGCACCCCGGCCGCGACGATGACGGCGGCGATCCACGCGGCGCGGGGACGCGGCTTGCCGAGGTCGGGCCGAGCCGCCTCCTCTTCGCTTTTTTCGAGCTCGTATTCCAGGAGTTCGTCATCCGGGGGTTCGCCCATGGTGCCCTCCCTGCAGGTGCCGAGCAGTCTACAATGAGCGGCCCTTTTCCAGTATGCGGCGGCGGCCGCCCTCCGATAATGGCCAAGACTGCAACAATTTACGCGCTGACCATCGACCTCGCCGACATGGACCGCGGGGTCTACGACACGCTCGAGCTGCGCGTGGCGCGACATCCGTCGGAGTCGGCCGAATACATGCTGGTCCGGATCCTGGCCTACTGCCTCGAGTACCAGGAGGGCATCGAGCTGACCGAAGGCGTGTCCTCGGGAGACGACCCGGCGCTCGTCGTCCGCGACCTGACGGGGCGGCTGACGGCGTGGATCGAAGTCGGCCTGCCGGACGCGGCACGGCTGCACCGGGGCAGTAAGCGTGCCGGCCGCGTCGCCATCTACACCCACCGCGACGCGCGGCAGCTGCTCGCGCAGCTCGCAGGCGAGAAGATCCACCGCGCCGCCGACATTCCTGTTCGCGCCTTCGACCGGGGAGCGATCGAGGAGGTCGCGGCGCTCATCGAGCGGCGCACCTCGTTTGCCCTGTCCGTCTCCGATCGCGAGCTGCACCTCTCGTTCGGCGACCGCGCTATCACGATAGCCATGACGGAGCATCGTATTCCGGTCTGAAACCATCTCTTGCCAACGCATAATGCCGCATGGCCAGGAGCCCGATCGATCGCCTGCGCGCGGTCTGCCTGTCGTTGCCCGAGACGTTCGAAAAGACGTCCCATGGCGAGCCGACGTTCTGGGTGCGGAAGAGGATGTTTGCCACGTTCGCCGACGCGGGCAATCACCACGGCGGCGGCCGCCACGCCGTCTGGTGCAAGGCAACGCACATGACGCAGCAGCTGCTCGTGTCGCGCTCGCCGGATCGCTACTTCGTGCCGCCGTACGTGGGACCATCCGGGTGGGTGGGCATTTACCTCGGCCGGTCCCCTGAGTGGAGAGAGGTTGCGGAGCGGCTCGGCGAATCGTATCGGCTCGCGGCGCCGAAGCGTCTCATCGAGAGGATGGACGGCGAATGACGCCAGTGAAGAGGTTCGTAGCGCGGGAGCTTCAGCCCCCGCGTGGCCGAGCGAGATGACTGTCAAGAGGTACCTGCTGTCGCTGCCGGAGCGGGTCGCTCGATCGGCGCTGGGACTCGGCGCCGGCACCGCGCGCGAGCTTGGAGAAATCGCGCTGCCTCTGGCGGTACGCGAAGGCAAGCTCTATCAGAACCTGGTTGATGCGACGCTGCGGTTTCTCATCGAGCAGGTCGGCGGTGTCGAGGGTGTGTACCGAGGCGGGGATGCGCTGCCCGCAGACTTCCTCGCGCGGCGCAGCGCGGGAAATATCGTCGAAGCGCTGGGCATCGTGGCGTTTCGCGCTTCGCCGGTGTGGGTCCTGGCGGCGCTGTCTGACGCTTGCGGCGTGGGGCGGCATCTCATCCCGGAGATCGCCGGCGCGCTCAAGGCACAGGGGCTGCTCGACGCCGACGCGCAGTTTACCAGCGTGGACCAGCTGCTCGATGGCCTCGAGCGAACCTCCTCGCGTCTCGCCGCCACCATCAATACCCCGCCGCTCGATGTCGCGGGACTGCGCCAGGAATGGCAGGCGATCCGCGAAGAGGCGCGATCGCTTGCACCCCAACGCGCAGGCGCGTTGGGTACCCCGCTGCAGCGGGGCAGGCTGCCCTCCACGGACGCGATCAGGGACGTGTGGACCCAGCTCACCGCCGAGGCCGCGCGGCAGGAGCGATCGGTCTTCGAGACCTCGTCGATGATGGCCGTGTCGGCCGTGCGCGGGCTTCCCGGCGGCGTTCGCTGGTTATCGTCGTCCGCCCAGGTTGGCGCCGCCAGAGCGGGCCAGGTGCTCGGTGCGGCGCTGCTCGATCACTACCGGCAGACGCTGACAGATCTGCGCCAGGTGGGCTTCGCGGCGTATGGCGCGCGGCAGTTCCGCCCATACGTTCGCGCCGCGGTCGGCCAGTTCTCGCCGAAGCGGCGGACGCTGACGGAACGACTGCTCGACAGGCTTGGCGCCCGTGGCTGATCCGTTCATGCAGGCGGCGATCGACGAGGCCGTGGCCGGCGCGGAGGAGGGTGGCATTCCGGTTGGGTCCGTGCTGGTGCACCGCGACCGCATCATCGGGCGCGGGCACAACCGGCGCATCCAGCGCGGCAGCGCAGTCCTCCACGGCGAGATGGATGCCCTGGAGAATGCCGGCCGGCAGCCCGCGGCCGTTTACCGCGACTCGGTGCTGTATACGACGCTGTCGCCGTGCACCATGTGCTCCGGCGCCATCCTGCTGTACGGCATTCCCCGGGTCATCGTCGGCGAGAACCGGACGTTTCTCGGCGAGGAGGAATTGCTCCGCTCCCGCGGCGTCGCGGTCGACGTGCTGCAGGATGCGGCGTGCATCAGGCTGATGGAAGCATTCATCCGCAAACATCCAGAGTTGTGGAACGAGGACATAGGACATTCGTGATTCGTGATTCGTGATTCGTGATTCGTGATTCGTGATTCGTGATTCGTGATT
>DATDHP010000163.1:0-6288 GCA_036521515.1 Vicinamibacterales bacterium | reverse complement strand
GGCATCGTGCATCGCGACTTGAAGAGCGCCAACGTGATGGTCACGCCGGAGGGGCGGATCAAAGTGCTCGACTTCGGGCTGGCCAAGCTCATGGGCGGCGAAGGGCGGACCGAGGGGATGACGCAGGGGCAAGCGCCGCTGACGCGGCCCTGGACCGTGATCGGGACGCTGGCGTACATGGCGCCAGAGCAGTTGCGCGGTCAGGCGGCTGACGTCCGGAGCGACGTGTGGGCGCTGGGCGTCGTGCTCTACGAGATGGCCGCGGGGGTGCGCCCCTTCGAGCGCAACACCGCGTTCGAGGTGAGCTCGGCCATCCTCGCCGAGCGCCCGCTGCCGCTGCCCGCGAGCGTGCCGCACCAGCTGAGCGAGTTGATCTGGCGCTGCCTGCAGAAGGAGCCCGCTCAACGCTTCCAGCGGTGTGGCGAGGTGCGCGCCGTCCTGGAGGCGATGCAAACAACCGCCGCCGTGCATGCGCGTCTGGAGGTCTTCTTCTCGCAGTCACTCGACGGCTTCTTCTTCATGATGCTGGACGAGCCGGTACGCTGGGACGCCTCGGTGGACAAGGACGCCGTGCTGGACTACGTATTCGCCCATCAGCACGTGACCAAGGCCAACGACGCGCTGCTCGCCCAGTACGGCGTCTCGCGCGAGAAGTTCCTTGGGACGACGCCCGCAGATTTCTTCGGGCACGACATCGAGTACGGCCGGCGCGTCTGGCGCGAGTTCTTCGACCGGGGCCGGCTCCACGTCGAGACCGACGAACGCCGTATCGACGGGACGCCGATCCGGATCGAGGGCGATTACCTCTGTTTTTACGACGATCAGGGACGCATCACCGGCCATTTCGGGATCCAGCGCGACGTGACCGAACAGGTCCGCATGCGCCGGCTCATCGAGCGCCACGCCGAGGAGCTCGAACGGCAGAACGTCTACCTGCAGGAGGAGCTGAAAACCGAAGGGCGCTTCGGCGAGATCGTCGGCACCGCCGAGTCGATGCAGCGCGTGTTCCGCGACATCGGGATGGTGGCGGCCACGGATTCGACCGTGCTCCTGCTCGGCGAGACGGGCACCGGCAAGGAGCTCATCGCGCGCGCCATTCACCTGCGCAGCCGGCGGCGCGATGCTGTCATGGTGAAGGTGAACTGCGGCGCCATTCCGGCCGGCCTGGCCGAGAGCGAGCTCTTCGGGCACGAGCGGGGCGCATTCACGGGAGCCGTGCAGCGCAAGCCGGGCCGCTTCGCGCTGGCGAACGACGGGACGATCTTCCTCGACGAGATCGGCGAGCTGTCGCTTGACGTGCAGGTCAAGCTGCTGCGCGTGCTCCAGGACCGGGAAGTGGAACCGGTCGGCGCCACGCGGGCGCTGCAGGTCAACGTCCGTGTGATCGCCGCCACGAACCGTGACCTGAACGAGGCGGTGCGAAGCGGCACGTTTCGCCAGGATCTGTTTTACCGGTTGAACGTCTTCCCGATCCGGGTGCCGCCGCTGCGCGAGCGGCTGGCGGACGTACCGATACTGGCGAACCATTTCCTTCTCGAGTTCGCGCGGCGGATGGGCAAGCCGGTGCGGGCGATCAGCGTCGACGCAATGCGGCAGCTGACGGCGTATTCCTGGCCCGGCAACGTGCGCGAGCTCGCGAACGTGCTCGAACGCTCCGTCATCCTGTGCGATGGCCCGACGATCCTCGAACAGCATGTCGCGACGTTGACGCGTTAGACGACGGACGTTCATCTGGTGCTGACATGTCGGCACCGTACCGACATGTCGACAGGGACCCGCGCCAATCCCTGTAAATAGCCGCAGAACCCCGCGACTGCAGGCGGCACGCGTCTCGCCACCGACCTTCCGGCTAAAGCCGGAAGCCACATCGGAACGGCTGAAGCCGAAGCCGCGAATCCCTGCGGCCGTGGCTTCCGGCTTCAGCCGGAAGTGGCATCACTTCAGCGAGGTCTCATGATGCGTGTGCTCGTACTGTTTGCGATTCTGTTGGCCCTGTCCCCGTCCGCACGCGCGCAGGACGCCGGCGCGCCGCTCGCGCCGGAGCTGGCGGGGCTCGGCACGCTCCACATGCCGGTCACCACCGCTGTCCCCGGGGCCCAGCGCTTCTTCGACCAGGGTCTGCGGCTGCTCTACGCGTTCAATCACGCCGAATCGCTGCGCGCCTTCCGCGAGGCCGCCCGGCTCGATCCCGGCCTCGCCATGGCGCATTGGGGCGCGGCGATGGCGCTCGGGCCGAATCTCAACGCGCCGATGACACCCGAAAACGGACGCCTCGCGCACGAGGCGATCACGCACGCCGTCGCGGCTGTTCGACACGCCACCGACCGGGAGCGCGCGCTCGTCGGGGCGCTGGCCACCCGCTACTCCGTCGATCCGGCCGCCGACCGGAAGGCGCTCGATGCCGCGTACGCGGACGCGATGCGCGAGGTCGCCGCGCAGTTTCCGGACGATCCTGACGTGCTGACGCTCTATGCCGACGCCGTCATGAACGTGTCGCCGTGGGACTACTGGGAGAAAAACGGGGCCGCCAGGCCTGGTCCGACGCTCGCCATTGCTGCCATCGAGCGCGTCCTCGCGCGCACTCCCGATCATGCGGGGGCGCTGCACTACCATATTCACGCGCTCGAAGCGTCGAACGAGCCGGAGCGCGCCGAGCCGAGCGCCGATCGCCTGGCGCCGCTGATGCCGGCCGCGGGCCACATGGTCCACATGCCGGCGCACATTTACATCCGGGTCGGCCGCTACAAGGATGCCGCCGAGGCCAACGAGCGCGCGATCCTCGCCGACGAAGACTACTTGTCACAGTGCCGGGCACAGGGGCTGTACCCGTTGACGTACTATCCACACAATCTGCATTTCCTCTGGGCGGCGGCGACGCTGGAGGGACGCCGCGCGGCGGCCATCGATGCCGCGCGGGCGGTGGCCGCGAAGGTGCCGCACCATCACGCGGGCGCACTGGCGTGGACAGCCGACTTCCCCGTCACGCCTCTCCTGGCGTACGCACGCGTCGGGGCGTGGCGCGACGTGCTCACCGAGCCTCGTCCGCCGTCACACGAGCCGTATGCCAACGGCATCTGGCACTACGCGCGCGCACTCGCCTTCGTAGGCCGGAGCGACGTCGAACGCGCGGCCGCCGAGCTCGTGCAGCTCGAGAGCGTCATGGCCCACGAGGCGTTCAAGACGACGCTGAAGGATCTCCCGCTGCTCACGAACCTGGAGATCGCGAAGCGAATGGCCGAAGGCGAGCTGGCGGCGCGCCGCGGCCGGTTCGACGAGGCCGTGCGCGTGTTGAAAGAAGCCGTCGCGCTCGAGGATGGCATTCCGTACAACGAGCCGCCGGTGTGGCATCACCCGCCGCGGCAGGTGCTCGGCGCCGTGCTGCTCGACGCGGGGCAGCCGCGCGAGGCCGAGGCGGCGTACCTCGAGGACCTTCGGCGCTTCCGCGAAAACGGCTGGTCGCTGTTCGGCCTGGCGCGCAGCCTCGAGGCGCAGGGACGTCACGCCGACGCGGCGGCCGCGAAGGGGCGATTCGAGAAAGCGTGGAGCCGCAGCGACCTTGTACTGCGCTCCTCGCGCATCATGGAGGACGATCGCATGACTGCTGTAGCGTCCGGCCCTGACTTCCGGACGAAGCCGGGAGCCACGACAACTCCCAATTCCCGACCTCCAGCTCCCGATCGTGAACGTCCTATCGGGACCTGGGAGTTGGGAATTGGAGGTTGGGATCGGGCTCCCGGCTTCAGCCGGATGGACATCACCCTCAGCTCGGGGATTACGCTCGAGTACGTCCGGCGGGGCGACCCGTCCGGCGTCCCGGTCGTGTTCCTGCACGGCATCACCGACTCGTGGCGCTCCTTCGAGTGGATGCTGCCGCACCTGCCCGACTCCATGAATGCGTATGCCGTCTCCGTGCGCGGGCACGGCGGCTCCGATCGACCGGCGCACGGATACGAGATGGAAGACTTCGCGCGCGATATCGATGGCTTCCTCGAGCGGCTCGGCCATCGGTCAGCGGTCATCGTCGGTCATTCGATGGGCAGCGGCGTCGCGCTGCGTCTTGCGCTCGCCTACCCGTCACGCGTCCGCGCGCTCGTGCTCATGGGTGCGTTGAGCAATTGGCGCGGCGCCCCGGCGGTCGACGAGCTCCTGGGCACGATCGCCGCGTTCGGCGACACGATCGAGCCGGCCTTCGTGCGCGAGTTCCAGCTCAGCACGATCGCGACGTCGGTCCCTGCCATCATCGAGGTCGCCGTCGAAGAGAGCCTGCGCGTTCCGGCGCGTGTCTGGAAGGAAGCGTTCGCCGCCAATGCCCGTTTCGACGTCTCGGGTGAGCTCCGGAACATCACGGTGCCGACGCTCATCATCTTTGGCGCCAGGGAAACCATCGCCCCACGTGAACAGCAGGACGAGCTGCTGCGCGGGATCAGGGGATCGCGCCTGGTCGTCTACGAAGACGCCGGCCATGCCGTGCACTGGGACGAGCCTGCACGGGTGGCGCGGGACGTGGCGGCGTTCGTCGAGACGCTCGCGGGGGCTGAAGCCCCCGCTCTGCAACGTTGAGTCACGCGTAGCGCTGGGGCTTCGGCCTCCCGTCACACTTCTGTCTTACTTTTGTCGTCCCGGTGTCCCCACTGGGCGCCCGCTCCTCGTGCAGACTGGGCCGTGGAGGATCGATGAAGCAGAAGAAAGTGACTCGGCGCGAAGCCCTGGGCGCATTGGGCGTCGCCGGCGCGGCGCTCTCGCTGGGATGCGGAAGCGAGACGCCAACAAGCCCCACGGCGACGACCACGACGGACGTGACGACGGGCGGCACGACGAACGCCGCCTGCGTCGTCACGCCGTCGGAGACCATTGGCCCGTACCCGTCCCTGACGGACATGATCCGCAGCGACATCCGCGAGGACAGGATCGGTACCCCGCTCACGCTGACGATTACCGTCACGAACACGAACAACGGCTGCAGCCCGCTGTCGGGCGTCACGGTCGATATCTGGCAGTGCGATGCGGAAGGCCGCTACTCGCAGTACTCGCAGGGCGGGTTCGACGGCCGCGCCTCGACATTCCTGCGCGGCATGCAGACGACCGACGCGAACGGCCGCGTCACGTTCACGACGGTGTACCCCGGGTGGTACCAGGGCCGCGCGACGCACATCCACGTCGAGGTGCTGGTGAACGGGCGTTCGGTGAAGGTCACCCAGATCGGCTTCCTGGAGAGCGTCAACGCGGATGTCTATCGCTCCGGCGTCTACGCCGCGCGCGGTCTCAACCCGACGTCGAATGCCGGCGACATGGTGTTCGCGGACAGCATTTCGCAGGAGACGGCGAGCGTCAGCGGCAGCGCGGCCGGTGGATACACGGCCACATTTACGGTCAACGTGGCGGCGTAGATCTGCGGGCCGGCTTCAGCCGGCCCGGGCGGCACAAGACAAGAGATTTCCTCCAGGTCTCCGTGCTTCCGTGGCCCGTCCCGGTAGTAGGATTTTCGGATGCGAAATCAGCCAGCGCGCGCTGTCACGGTGGCGTCGCTGCTCTTCGCGGGTACGCTCGCCTCCCAGTGCAGCGGCACCCCTGCGCAGCCCGAAAGCCGGGCGCCCTTCAAGCCGGTCGCAACCGTGGACGAGGTAATGGACGGCATCGTCATTCCCTCGGCACAGGCGATCTTTGACGCGGTCGTTTACTCCAACGGCGAGCTGCTGCAGGCGCCGAAGACCGACGACGACTGGTTCAACCTGCGGATCCACGCGCTCGCCATCGCCGAGGCTGGCAATCTCCTGATGATGCCGCCGCGCGCGAGGGACGCCGGAGACTGGGTGAAGATGTCGCTGGCGCTGAACGACCGGGCGATGACGGCGGCAAGGGCGGCGGAGAAGAGGGACCTGGACGCGCTCCTCAAGGCCGGCGGCGACATGTATGACGTGTGCACGGCGTGCCACGAGAAGTACGCCATGCCGGAAGGACAATAAGCAGGCCGACCTGAAGGTCGGCCTCTACGAAAATCCGTCTCTAACCCGGCGCCCGTAGAGGCCGACCTTCAGGTCGGCCTGGAACGCGGCGTTTCGTCAAGGCTACCGTCTGCATGCATTCGTTCGTCCTCGACCAGCCTGCCTATCGCGTGATCTTCGGGGTGGGCAGCCTCGAGCGCCTGCGCGCGGAGGTCGGGAAGCTCGGCGCGACGCGCGCCCTGGTCGTGTCGACACCGGCGGAGATGAGGTTTGCCGAGGACGCTGCCCGCCGGCTCCAAGACGTCGCGGCGGGCATGTTCACGGAAGCCGTGATGCACCACCCGAT
>DATDHP010000162.1:0-3276 GCA_036521515.1 Vicinamibacterales bacterium | reverse complement strand
GACGATCGCGAGGCGCCGGCAGCGCCCACGCCGCCAGGCCGCTGAGCAGCGCAATCAGCACGGCGTTCCGCGGATTCCGCGACGAGACTCGAATGGAGAGGATGGTGACGACGAAACCGCCGGTCAGCGCGAGCATGAGCGCCCATGCCGAGGCGATCGCGCAGAGCACGAGAAGCGTTGAACGGACTCGAATCAGGCGATCGGGGTTCATCAGGCTGGCGCAGCGGGGCGAGCGCAACCACTGTATCTCGAACGTGAGGTGAAACCGCGTCGCACCAACGCGACTCGTCTGACCCTGGTCGCGCTCGCCCGGTTCATCGAGTGACGCCAGATGTTGACCGTCGTGCAGACGCCGTAAGATCCCGCCGAACATTTGGACCGCACCCAAGCGTCAAGACACGAGTTCGTCAATCGTGAGGCACAATATGCGCAATGCCGTCGACCATCCGCCAGGTAGCCCGCGCGCTGCTCGGTCACGCCACGGAGCTGCGCGACCTCCGGGCGCGGCTGCTTCGGGCCCACGCCGAAGTCGATCGCTGGAAACAGCGGTTCGAGCAGCGCTCCGCCGACAGCGGTCGCCAGAAGACCGAACTGGGCGAGATGAAGCAGCGTCTCGAGCTCGTCGAACGTCGCCTGCAGGAACGGCGGCGCACCGGTCTCTCCGCCGCCGTGCTCGCGCAACTGCTTCCAGCCCGCGCGGTCGAACGGCCGCTGCTGGCCTCCGAGGTGGCGGCCGCCGTTGAGCGGGCGCAGAAGCTGCTCGCGGCGTCGACGGAGTACGGGTCCGTCCTGCGGGATGCGGATGCCCGCCTCGCCCGACTCGATCGAGCCGAGATCGAGGGCGTTGCGTGGTGGCTGCCGAAAGACGAAGCCACGGCCGGACGATCCAGGAGACTCCAGGCGCAGGGCTTTCCGGTGCGGGCGATCCTGCAGACTCGCGAAGTGGCGCTCGGCGGCTTGATGCTGGACATCGGCGCCAATTGCGGCGGACCTCCATTCCCCGCGTCCTGCTCGGGGACGTGCGCGCGGTCTACGCCGCAGAGCCGGACCTGGCCAACTACGCGTGCCTCGTCCAGAACGTGATCGAACATGGAGTCGAAGGTTTCGTTCTGCCAGACCGGGTTGCGATTGGCGCCGTTCGCGGCGAGGTCCGCCTCCGGCGCTCCCCGTATATTGGCGGCCATCGCGTCCTCAAGGGCACGCCCACGGGTCGAGCAAAGCCCGGAACCGTGGCCGTCGACCTGTGGCCGCTCGACGAGTGGATGGCCCGTGTGGGCGCCGACCCGCGTTCGGTGAGCTTCGTCAAGGTCGACACCCAGGGATTCGAAGCCGACGTCCTGCTGGGCGCGCGCGATCTGCTGGCGCGCCGGCACGTGGCGTGGCAGATGGAAGTCGATCCGATGCTGTTGAAGCGAGCGGGGACAGCGCTGGAAACGCTCCTCTCGCTCTTTCAGGCGCATTTCACGCACTTCATCGACATTGGCACCCGGCTGCCCGGAGCGCGGTCGCGTCCGGTCGCAGACCTGGCCGAGGCGCTGGACTATCTGGGCCGGGTACAGAAAAAGACCGATGTCGTCCTCTACAGCGGAGCAGGATGATCGTGCGACGTCCCGCGATCCGCCAGACGCTGGTCACGGGCGCGCGGGCGCCGGACAGGCTGTACTCACGCGGGTGTCGTGATCCTGTAGCGCTCTCGTATCTTCTCGTAGTGCGGCGTCGCCTTCCGCGCGACGCGTTCCACCTGTTCGGAGGTGAGCGTGGCCAGATGCCGCTCGGTGACCTCCCTGTCGATGCCCGTCGTCAGCACGTGACTGCTGTCGGACAGCACTGGCATCGAGTTGAACGTCGGCTCGAGCAGCACCCGGCTGAACGAGAGGCCCATCCGTTCGCAGAGCAGGCGGACGACGGCTTCCGTCCTGTGCACCAGGTCCTCGAACAGCAGCACGATGACCCGATCGGGGCGCGCCGCCTGGGCGCGCCGGCTGGCGTTCGCCGATTCGACCCAGAGATCGATCGCTTCTTCGGTGCCCGCGGTGGCGACGTGGCGGCTGAACGACGACAGCCACCCGCGTGGCTCGCGCACGAGCGTGACGAGGAGCCCGTCAGGATAGTCGGCAAAGAATCGATCCGGACCGTCGGGCTCCATGATCGACCGTGGAAAGAACGCGGTTACCCACTGCTTGGGCGTACCGTAAAGATTCTGGTAGTCCAGCCAGGCGTTGAACAGGGAGGTGAGGTACGCGTTCAGGCAGCTCCGCTGCGACCGGCCGGGCATCGCGCCGAGCACGGCCGCGAAGACCCGGTACTGAAGCTCCTCATCGAAGACGAAGGGGTAGTGCCGTGCCGCGTCGGGGTCGTTCCGGTGCGTCCAGTCCGTGTACTTGTGGTATCCCTTTGACGCAAACCGCCGGGGCCATCCTTCGTCGAGTTGCGCGAGCAGCGCGTCGGGCGTGCCGTCCTTCTCGAGCGCCGGCCAGTGCCCCTTCTCCGGCCGTCCCCACCGCAGCTCGTACGGATGGGCGAAGCAGGCCCGGTGGCCGTCGAACAGCCGGGCCACCAGTGTGCCACCCGAGCGCTGGATCTGTGAGCACAGCATGATTGGCTGGGTGACGGGAACAATCCACTGCAGGCGCTGATCGGCAACCCGCCGGCTGCGTTGGACGCCGAGTTCGGCCCTCAACGTCAGGGCAACTTCCTTGAGGGCCTCTCGACTCCGCTTGATCGCGATCGCGGCGCTCTCGAGTCGCTCGAGGTGCCCGCCCTGTGTCGCCTGCACATCGACGGCCCGCTCGAGCGCGTCGCCGTTGTCCTGCCGGCGGTCCGGCCCGATTACGTCGATGGTATTGCTCATGGATGTCGTGATGAGATCCAGTGTGCTCCGGCTTCGATTATCTCACCGGGTGAAGGGACCGGCATTCGTGTGAGAGCAGGCGGGCAGTCCTATCGCGGGTCGGCAGGCCAGGTCATCAAGATTCTCTATAACCGGTCCCCGCTCGAGACCGTCTGCGTCCTGTTGCGCCGAGGCTGGGGTCGAAGCCGGCACGGACGGCGGCACCGAGGGCCCAGCGCAGCGGATGATGCCAGAGTGGTGCGCTATAGGGCCGCTTGTACACCGACGGGACACGAGCGATCTCCTCGACTATGACTTTCGCAGCCGCCACGTGGAGGTCGTGCGGTCTAACGAAGGCAGTCAGGAACCGTTGCGCGCGCAGCGAGGTCTCCGCGGCCTGGTCCGGCGCCGCGGCGAGCTGCCGGAGATGCTCCTCGAAGCTGCCG
>DATDHP010000161.1:0-14806 GCA_036521515.1 Vicinamibacterales bacterium | reverse complement strand
GACGGTCGCAGCAGCATGCGCGCGACGGCGAGGCGCGTGCGCTCTCCGCCGGACAGGACGCTCGCCTTCTTGTAGACGTCATCGCCCGAAAACAGGAACCCGCCCAGGATATTGCGAATGGCCGGGACCATGTCCGTGGGTGACCCGGCCTGCAGCGTTTCGTACACGGTGAGCTGCGGGTCGAGGCGCGTCGCCTCGTCCTGCGCGAAGTATTCCATCACGACCTGGTGACCGAGCGTCCGCGTGCCGGCGTCTGCCTGCTCCTCGCCCGAGAGCATCCGCATCAGCGTGGACTTGCCTGAGCCGTTCGGTCCGACCAGCGCGATGCGGTCGCCGCGCTCGATGTGCAGCGACGCGTCCCGGAACACGACGAGATCGCCGTATGCCTTTCGCACGCGTTTCAGATCGAGCACCGTGCGCCCGCTCTTGCTGCATGCGGGAAACCTGAAGTGGATCCGCTTGCGCTCGGGCGGCACCTCGATGGGCACCACCTTCTCGAGCAGCTTGATCCGGCTCTGCACCTGTGCCGCCTTCGTGGCCTGGTAGCGGAACCGGTTGATGAACATCTCGACCCGGGCAATCTCTTCGTCCTGCTCGCGTTTCATCTGCCGCAGGCGCTCGAGCATGGCGTCACGCTGCTCGACGTACTTGCTGTAGTTGCCGATGTAGTCGGTCAACCTGCGCAGATTGAGGTCGGTGATGCGTGTGACGACGGCGTCGAGGAAGTAGCGGTCGTGCGAGACGAGGATGACGGCATACGGGTACGCGCCCAGATATTCCTCGAGCCAGTTGCGCGCCTCGAGGTCGAGGTGGTTCGTCGGCTCGTCGAGCAGCAGCAGGTTCGGACGGCCGAGCAGCAGCTTGGCGAGGGCGATGCGCATCTGCCACCCACCCGAAAACGTCTCGGCCCGGCGCGCCTGGTCCTCGTGGCTGAAGCCGAGCCCTCGCAGCACGGTTGCGATCCGCAGGTCCATGCTGTAGCCGTCTGCCAGCCTGAAGCGGTCCTGCAGGTCGGAGTACCGGTGGAGCATCGCGTCGTGTTCGCTCTCGGGGACCGCCGCGTCGCCGAGCCGGTGCTCGATGTCGTGCATCTCGGCCTTGATGTCGAGCAACGGCTGAAATGCGCCGGACGCTTCCTCGAACAGCGTGCGGCCCGAGTGGGTCAGGCCGTCCTGGGGCAGGTAGCCAATCGTGAGGTCAGCCGGTTTGATGATGCCGCCCGAGTCAGGCTCGTCGAGGCCGGCCAGCATCTTCAGGAGCGTCGTTTTTCCGGCGCCATTCGGGCCACAGAGGCCGACACGATCGCCGTCGCCAATCTGCCACGTGACGTGGTCGAGGAGCGTGCGATCGCCGAACGCCTTGGTCAGGTCGGAAAGCTGGATCACGGCAAGGATTAGGCGGACCTGAAGGTCCACCTCTACGACAGTCGCTCTTCCCGTCTTAGTCTAGACGTAGAGGCGGACCTTCAGGTCCGCCTGCGGCCGGAGAGCCTAGGCCGCGGGCGCACCCAGCGCCTTGGCGGCAGCGGCAAGCACCTGCGGGACGCGGAACGGTTTGGTGAGATACCCCGCCACGCCGAGATTGACAGCTTCGATGGCGCTCGACTCGGTCGAGAACCCGGTAATGATGATGACCGGCAGGTCCGACTTGATGCGCTTGGCCTGCCGGATCAGGGTCAATCCGTCCATGCCCGGCATCTTCAGGTCGGCAATCAGCAGGTCGTAGCCCGCGGACCGCATCCGGTCCAGCGCGCTTGTCGCATCGGCGGCGGTGTCGACGTCGTATTCGGCGAGCGCCAGCGTCTTGGACAGCAGCTCGCGAATGCTCGCCTCGTCATCGACGACAAGCACGCGATGCCGGCCGGGCCGGGCCTGTTGCGCGGCGGTGGCGATGGCGCCTCCAGCGCCCCCGGGCCCCTCGTTGCGCGAACGTTGACTATCGAGCCAGGCGTCGATGTCCCGCTTGCGGAACCTCCATTGACGGCCCACGCGGACGGCCGGAATCTTCCCCGCCTTAATCAGGCGGTACACCGTACGGAGATTGACTTGGAGGTACTCGAGGACCTCTTCCGTGGTCAGGAAGACTTCGTCGTTAGGGAAGTTCAGAGGCAATGCGACATATTGTAAACCTTTCGCTGGCGTTTTGCGCCTCTTGTATCACGGAGTCGTGCAATGGCGCAGACTCCGGCAAAAAGTGGCGATCTGCGCGCAAGCCGCAGCTCTGGCGGAGCTAGGGCGTAACATGAGGGCACGGCCGCCCGCCGGTCGCGGCCGTCTTACGTACGAAACGGACCGGAGGGCCCCAGTCCACGAATGACGACGGCGACCGACGAGGAACTCGTCGCCCGCGCGCAAGGCGGAGACGTCGACAGTTTCAATCAGCTCATCCTCCGATGGGAACGCCCGATTTACGCCCTGGCCTACCGGGTGATCGGCCGCGAGGAGGACGCCCGCGACGTCTCGCAAGAGGCCTTTCTCCGGGCCTTTCGCGCCCTGCCGGCGTTCAAGGGTCAGGCGAAGTTCTCGTCCTGGCTGTATCGCATTGCCTTGAACCTGTGCCGGGACTGGATCCGGAAGCAACGCCGGGCTCCGGTACAGCAGATTCCGGAAGGCGTCGACCCGGTCGAGATGGCCAGCGAAGGCGGGCCTGTCGAGTCGATTGAAGAGCTCGTCGCCCGGAAGGAGCTGAGCGAGGTCGTCAGTCAAGCAATGGCGCAGCTGCCGGAAGAGCAGCGCACCGCGATCATCCTGAAGGAGTACCACGGGATGACCTTCCAGGAGATTGCGGATTTGCAGGGATGTCCTCTGAGCACGGTGAAGACGCGCCTCTACCAGGGGCTCACGGTGCTGCGGCGTCACCTGGAGAGAAACGGCCAGATGGCGCCACAACTGGTGAAACGGTCATGACTCAAAAATTCGAATGCGGAGACAACGCTGCGCTCGTCGGTTATCTCTACGACGAGTGCGAGCCCTCGGAACGACGCGCCATCGAGGCGCATCTGGCACGCTGCGCCGCGTGCGCGGCTGAAGTGGGCGCATTGAGCTCCACGCGCCTGCAGCTCGCGGCCTGGACGCCGCCGGAGTCCGACCTCGGATTTCGCATCGTCTCGGAGTCGCGGTCGAACGTCATTCGTCCGAAGCAGTGGTGGCATCGGCCGCTGCCGGCATGGGCGCAGGCGGCCGCGGCGGTCCTGATCTTCGGAGTCGGCCTCTCGCTCGGCATCATCGGCGGAGGCGAGCGAGACGTGACCCAGTCGGCGGAGGTCGTGCCGGCGTCGGTCCCGGACGCGGGGGCCAGGCTCATCGGGTCCCAATTGACGCCGGCGGTTTCGCGGGACGATCTGGCGGCGCTCGAGCAGCGCGTGCGGGCGGAGATGTCGCAGATGCGGCCGGTCACGCCAGCCGTAGCCGGTTCGGAGGCACAGCTGCTGGCGCGGGTGCGCGCCCTCATCGACGAGAGCGAGCAGCGGCAGCGGCGGGAGCTCGCGCTGCGGACGGCTGAGCTCATGCGCGATGTCGATGCGCAGCGGCAGTACGACTTCGCGCGCGTCCAGCGCGCCCTGGGGCAGTTCGAGGGACAGACCGGCCTGGAGTTCCAGCGGCAGCGGCAGGATCTGAACAACCTTATTCGCGTGTCACAGCGACCGCAGTAGGAAGCCGGCGGCCTGCAGCCGGCAGCTGGCAATCGTTGTAGAAGGGTAGAAGGAGCAACCGTGTTGAAAGTCGCATTCGTTGGCGTCGCGATCCTTCTCGGTGCGGCCGCGGCCACGTCGGCACAAACGCCGGCCCAGAACGAGGCCGAGCAGATCAGGGCGCGCCAGAAGATCTTCATGATGGAAGGTGTGCTGGAGCGCGCGGTGCAGGTGGGCATCGACACGTTTCGCCAGCAGCTCCGTGCCGTGATGCCGGACGACATGCTGCTGGTGGCGGGCGACAGTCCGGCAGCGCGCGGGTTCCGCCTCGACGGGTACGGCGTGTTCTTCGACGTCGAGGTGCCGGGCGTTCGTCCGAGCCTCGCCTGGTCGCTGCGAACGATGAACGAGACGGCGGCCCTCTTCGCCCGGGAGGTCGAGCGGGTCCGCGCGCAGATCCGGCAGGCCGTTGCCGATCCGAGTCAGCGGCAGGAGATGGACCGCACGCTCGCCCGGATCCAGGCCCAGGTGGCGCCCGGAACGCCACCTGTACGGTCGCCTGGCTCGCCGGATGGGCGCACTGCGGCCGCCGCCACGGTCAGTGCCCAGTCGGTCGACGTGGCGCCTCTTGCCGCACCTCTGGCGCCGGTTGGTCCAGCTGGCCCTGGCGGACCGGTGACGCCGCCGGCACAGGCTCCGCCAGCCGACTCCGCCACGCCGCCGGCGTCGGTGGATCCAGGCGAGGTGTTCACCAACGCCGTCGCCAACGCGCTGATCGACGCCATGCTCGAGAACAGCGGATCGCTGATCATCGCACCCGGTGAATGGCTGACCGTGGCCGCGCGCGACAACGCGCAGGGCAATCGGCTGGTGGCCAGCGATCCGTCGGACGTCATGACGATCGTGCTGCGCGTCAAGGGCAGCGATATTGCCGACTTCCAGGCACGCCGGCTGACGTTCGACGAGGTCCGGAAGCGGGTGGAAGTACGAGCCTTCTAGGCTCGGGATTCGGGATTCGGGATTCGGGATTCGCCGCTGCAGATTCGCCTGTGAGCGATACGAATCCCGAATCCCGAAACCCCGAATCCCGTGTCTAATAGGGTCATGAGCCGCACCATCCTTGTGTTGCTGATCGCCGTCCTCGTGTCCGGCTGTCGGAACATCGAGGTCGGAAAGGCCCTCGAGATCACCGACGTGCAGACGGGCTGGTACGACGCTGGCATCGTCGAGGGCCAGAAAAACAAGCTCGTGCCGAGCATCTCGCTGCGCCTCCACAACATCAGCAAGGATTCCGTGAACAGCATCCAGATCAACGCGATCTTCCGTCGCGTGGGGGAGCCGCAAGAGTGGGGTGCGCACTATGTCATGGCCATCCCGCGCGCCGGGCTTGCCCCAGGCGCGACCAGCAGGCCGATCGTCCTCCGCTCCGAGGGCGGATACACCGGCACGCAGTCGCGGCTGAATATGCTCCAGAACCGCGAGTTCGTGGATGCGAAGGTGGAGATCTTCGCCAGGCGCGGCTCGCAGAACTGGGTGAAGCTCGGGGAGCAGCAGATTGGCCGGGAGTTGCTCACGGAATAAGGCCGAAGGCTCAAAGCACGAGGCACAAGGCACAAGGCACAGGAAACCGCGACGTTCCGATGATTTGAGCCTTGAGCCTTGAGCCTTGAGCCTTGATAATCCCCGCGTGCCGACTATCACCGCGACCTCGACGCAAACTCTTGAACGTCGCCTGGGGCCGCTCGATGCGGCTGCCATCATTGTCTCCAACGTCATCGGCGCCGGCATCCTGTTCTCGCCGCCGCAGATTGCCGCCTCTGTTCCGAGCGCAATTCTCTTTCTCTCCACCTGGGTGGCCGGCGGGCTGCTCGCCTTCGCGGGCGCCATGGCGTACGCGGAGCTCGCCGCGCTGCGGCCGCGGGCAGGTGGCGAGTACGTCTACCTGAAGGAAGCCTATGGCCCGCTTGCGGCATTTCTGACGGGCTGGACGTCGTTCGTGGCCGGGTTCTCCGGCGCCATGGCGGCCAGCGCAGGCGTGCTCGCGTTCTACCTCGGACGATTCGTCCCGGGCGCCGGCGACGTCACGCCGTTCTTCACGCTCCCCATCGTTCCCGGCACGCTCGAGCTGAGCGTCTCGCCGCAGCGCATCGTGGCGATCGCGGCGATCTTCGGCATGGCCTGGATTCACTTGCGCGGCGTCGGTCCCGGGCGCGTCGTCAGCGATGTGCTCGCGGTGCTCAAGGTGTCCGCCTTCGTGATGTTCATCGCGATCGGGTTGTCGTTCGGCCAGGGCAGCGGCGCCAATCTGGTCCAGACCGCGCCGGTGTTCCCGGCCAACTGGCTGCTCGCGCTCATCCCCGTGATGTTTACCTATTCGGGGTGGAACGCCGCTGCATATGTCGCCGAGGAGGTCCGCAATCCCGGCCGCAACGTGCCGCTCGCGCTCGCGCTCGGCACGGGTGCCGTCATCGTGATCTACGTGCTGCTGAACGCGGTGTATCTCTACGTGCTTCCGGCGAACGACCTGGCGCAGGTGCAGGGATCGGTGCTCGATGTCATCGCCGACCGCCTGCTCGGGGGCGCAGCCGGCAACGTCATGGGCGTGGTCTCGATTATCAGCCTGCTGGCGAGCATCAGTGCGATGACCTTCGCGGGCCCGCGCGTCTACTTTGCGATGGCGCGCGACGGGCTGTTCTTCCGCCGCGCGTCCACCGTGCACTCCCGGTATCGCACACCGGCGTCCGCGATCATCGCGCAGGCGATGTGGGCGACGCTGCTGGTGCTGTTCGCGACGGCCGATGCGCTGCTGACGTACACGGGCTTCGCGATCATCCTGTTCTCGGGAGCGGCGGTGGTGGCGGTGTTCGTGCTGCGCGCGAAGCACCCGGACGCGGATCGTCCATTCAAGGCGCTGGGATATCCGGTTGCACCGGGGATCTACGCCCTGGCCAGCGTGGCGATCCTGATCAACGGTCTGGTTCGCGCGCCCGGTCCCACGGGCGCGGGCGCGCTGATCATCGCGGCGGGGATTCCGTTGTATTTCGTGTTCAAGCGACGACGATGATTGCTGCTGTGGTTTCCGCCTTCAGGCGGAAGATCGAAGCCGACCGTGCTTCTTCCGGCTGAAGCCGGAAGCCACAGTTTCTTCGGCCTTATGGTCTGGGCCTCAGATCGCCGCGATAGGTGACCTTGTTGCCCGGCGTGATGCGGACGTTGACCTCGAGCGGCTCGTACCCGGGCGCAACGAGCTCGATGCGATACGGCCCTGACTCGAGCGTCAGCGCCTGTGCAATGCCATCGTAGTCGTCCACTAGGCCGGCGTAATAGCCGTCCACGTAGACCTCGGCGTGACGTGGCGTCACGCGCAAGCGCAGCTGCCCCACGTCGTACCCGTATTGCCCGCCGGCGGACCCGCTGTAGTAGCTACCGCCGTAGTGCCCGCCGCCACCGTAGTACCCACCATATCCACCGTATCCACCGTACCCGCCGAAGACACTGCCGTAGGCACCCGGATACCAGCGGTACGGGTCGTAGTAGAAATACCCGAGGCCGAACCCGCCGTAGCCGTATGGGTAATACCGCCTCGGATAGTAATAAAAGTTGGCGTAGGCACCCGGCGCTGCCCGGTACACCGAGCCGGACCTGTACACAGGCCCCGACCGGTAGACAGGTCCGCCTGCCGATGGAGGCTGCGAAGCGCGCGGTACGGCCACGCCGCTGGGTGGATTGTCTCCGAGCGGGCGGCTGCCTCGCGGCACGGCGCGCCGCTCCTGATCAGCTGTTTGGCTGGCGGCGGCCGAGACGTCGGGCGCCCGCCGAAGGGCCGGCCCCGGCTGGCGGGCCGGCCCCGCCTGTGGGGCTGGTCCCGCCTGCGGTGCTGGCGCGGCCTGAGGTGCTGACCCGGCCTGCGGTACTGGCGTCCGGCGCGGGGCGGGCGGCGGGGGCTCCACGCGCGTTCGCGGCGGCGCGGCGCTGCGCGGAACGGCCACCCGGACATTCGGCGGGGCGACAGCTTCAGGGCCTCCGGTTTCCTGCGTCTCCTGGGCGTACGTCGCGGGCGCCGCCGTCAGCAACAGGGCGGCAGCTATCAACGCGTGAAAGAGGGACATGGGTGACACCTCTATGGCTAACCAGCCAACCATTCTGGGCTGGTTAGCCAGTATCTTTTGGCGCGCTTCGCGCGCCTAGTCCGTTATGCGGTCGAGCGACGGGTACAAAATTCGCGTTGGAGCCGCATAACGGACTATGGCTGAGCAACAGTGCTGCCACGGAGGATTTGCGAAAATGTTGAGTAAAAGACCACTGGCGCCGTGATCTGTCCTCCTTGGCTGTCATCCCGCAAGGGCGTGGCATACTGAAGTCCCGTGATTCACGCGACCACAATTCTTGCGGTGCGGCACCAGGATCGCACGGTGCTCGCCGGGGACGGCCAGGTCACGTTGGGCAATACGGTCGTGAAACAAGGCGCCCGCAAGATCCGTCGGCTCTATAACGAATCGATTCTGGCCGGGTTTGCCGGCTCCGCCGCCGATTCCTTCGCGCTGTTCACGCGATTCGAGTCGAAGCTCGAGCAGTACCGCGGCAACCTCGAACGCGCCTCGGTGGAGCTCGCGCGCGACTGGAGGGCCGATCGGCTGCTGCGGCGCCTCGAGGCGATGCTGATCGTCGCCGACAGGAAGAGCACGTTCCTGCTGTCAGGGACCGGCGATCTCATCGAGCCCGACGATGGGATCGTGGCGGTCGGCTCGGGAGGACCGTTCGCGATGGCCGCGGCGCGTGCGCTCTCACGCCACAGTGCGCTCAGCGCGCGGCAGATCGCCGAGGAATCGATGCGGATTGCCGCGGACATCTGTATTTATACGAATCCGCACCTGACGATCGAGGAACTGTGATCGCGGGGGCGGAAGTCCCCGCGCTGCTGCGCGTAACGTGATTTATAGCGCGGGGGCTTCAGCCCCTGCGAATGACCATGGCCATTTTTCTACCCGAACGCACGGTGACGGCGGCTCACGCCCTGACGCCCCGCGAGATCGTCGCGGAGCTCGACAAGTATGTGATTGGCCAGGCGAAGGCCAAGCGTGCCGTGGCCATTGCGCTGCGCAACCGCATCCGGCGGCAGCGCCTGGCGCAGGAAATGGCGGAGGAGGTGACGCCGAAGAACATCCTGATGATTGGGCCGACCGGCGTCGGCAAGACGGAGATCGCGCGCCGGCTCGCGCGGCTTGCGCAGTCGCCGTTCATCAAGGTGGAGGCATCGAAGTTCACCGAGGTTGGTTACGTCGGCCGCGATGTCGAGTCGATGGTCCGCGATCTCGTCGAGCTGGCCGTGGACATGGTGCGCGCGGAGAAGGCGGACGAAGTCAAGGACAAGGCGCGGTCCTCGGCGGAAGAGCGGCTGCTCGACCTGCTGCTGCCGCCGACGCGTCCTGCCGCGCCCAACGAGGACAGCGGCGCGGCGCGCGACCAGGCGAACCGCACGCGCGAGCGCATGCGCGGCCAGTTGCGCGAGCGCCGCCTCGACGACCGCATCGTCGAGCTCGACGTGCGCGAGAACGCGATGCCCTCGTTCGAGATCATCGCCGGGACGTCGGTCGAGGAGATTGGCGTCAACCTGAAGGACATGATGGGCAACATGTTCCAGGGTCGGACGAAGAGCCGGCGCATGAAGGTCCCGGAGGCGTTCGAGCACCTCGTGTCCGAGGAGCAGGCGAAGCTCGTGGACATGGAGTCGGTGAGCCGGACGGCCGTCCAGCGTGTCGAGCAGGCGGGGATCATCTTCATCGACGAGATCGACAAGATCGCGAGCCGGGACAGCGCCGCCCCCGGTGGGCACGGTCCCGACGTGAGCCGCGAGGGCGTACAGCGGGACATCCTGCCCATCGTCGAGGGCACCACCGTCAACACGAAGCACGGGATGGTCAAGACCGACCACATCCTGTTCATCGCGGCCGGCGCCTTCCACGTGTCGAAGCCGTCGGACCTCATCCCCGAGCTGCAGGGGCGGTTCCCGATTCGCGTCGAGCTCGAGCCGCTGACCCGCGATGACTTCGTGCGCATCCTCACCGAGCCGCGCAACGCGCTGGTGAAGCAATACATGGCGCTCATCGGGACCGAAGAGGTGACGCTGACGTTCACGCCGGGAGCGGTGGAGCGGATCGCCGACTTCGCGGCGCGCGTCAACGACATCACCGAAAACATCGGCGCCCGGCGCCTCCACACGGTGATGGAGCGCCTGCTCGACGAGCTCTCCTTCGACGCCCCCGACCTCGGTCAGACGTCGATCACCATCGACGAAGCCTACGTCGACCGCATGCTCGCGGACATCGTCAAGAACGAGGATCTGACGCGCTACATCCTCTGATCGACTCCATGTCGGGGGTGGAGTCGGGTCAATCCGCCGGCGCCATGACGGGCAGCGCGCGCCGGTGTGGCGTTCCTGCTGGCAATTGGGCGTCGATCCGGTAGAATGCGGTTCGCGGGGAGGTCATCGATTCAAACAAATTTGTCAGGTCACTTTTCTGTTAATACAAAAAGGTTCCGACAAATAGAAGGGACCCCGAATGCCAGCCGCCAAGACCGGAGCCGACGCCGCCGCCGCCGCCGCGCGTGATGCCCGCCGCCTGTCGACCCTGCTCGAGGTCAGCCAGGCGTTGTCCGGGACGCTCAACCTCAAGGCGTCCATGCAGCGGGTGCTCGGCATCCTCGTCCGCCACCACGGCGTGGTCCGCGGGATGATCACGCTGCTGCGCGAGGGCGAGCTGGCCATGGAGGCGGCCGAGGGGTTCGACGACCGCGCGCGCTCGGTGCGCTACAAGGTCGGCGAGGGGATCACGGGCAAGGTCGTCGAGAGCGGCAAGCCGATCGTCGTCCCGCGCGTGAGCCGCGAGCCGGCGCTGCTGAACCGCGCCGCGCGCCGCATCGAGAGCGCGCGCCAGGAGCTGAGCTTCATCTGCGTGCCGATCGTCCTGCAGCGCGCGGCGGTCGGCGCCCTGTCCGTCGACCTGCGCTTCAAGGCCGAGCGCGACTACGACAGTAGCGCCAAGTTCTTCGGGATCGTCAGCTCGATGATTGCGCAGGCGCTCAACGTGCAGCGGCTCGTCGAGGAGGAGCGGCGGCGGCTGCTCGACGAGAACACGCACCTGCGGCAGGAGCTGCGCGAGCGCTACGACTTCTCCAACATCATCGGGACCAGCGGGCCGACACGGCTGATGTACGAGCAGGTCGCGCAGGTCGCGCAGACCAATACCACCGTGCTGATCCGCGGCGAGTCCGGCACCGGCAAGGAGCTGATCGCGCACGCCATCCACTACAACTCGCTGCGCGCCAAGAAGCCGTTCGTCAAGGTGAGCTGCGCGGCGCTGCCCGACACGCTCATCGAGTCGGAGCTCTTCGGCTACGAGAAGGGCGCGTTCACGGGCGCCAGCGTGCGCAAGAAGGGACGCTTCGAGCTCGCCGAGGGCGGCACGCTGTTCCTCGACGAGATCGGCGACATCAACCTGAGCACGCAGGTGAAGCTGCTGCGCGTGCTGCAGGAGCGCGAATTCGAGCGGCTGGGCGGCACCGACACCGTGAAGGTGAACGTGCGCATGATCGCCGCCACCAACAAGGACATGGAGAAGGCCATCGCCGCGGGCACGCTCCGCGAGGACCTCTACTACCGGCTCAACGTCTTCACCATCTTCGTGCCGCCGCTGCGCGACCGGAAGGCAGACCTGCTGCTGCTCGCCGACCACTTCCTCGAGAAGTTCTCCCGCGAGCACGGCAAGATCATCAAGCGGATCTCGACGCCCGCCATCGACATGCTGATGGCGTATCACTGGCCGGGCAACGTGCGCGAGCTGGAGAACGCGCTCGAGCGCGCGGTGCTCGTGTCCGACGGCGCGGTCGTCCACGGCCACCATCTGCCGCCGTCGCTGCAGACCGCGGATGCCTCGGGCACGGTCACGCGCGTGTCGCTCAGCGACGCCGTCGCCGCGTACGAGAAGGACCTGATCCAGGACGCCTTGAAAACGACTCGCGGCAACCGCGCCAAGGCCGCGCGGCTGCTCGACACGACCGAACGCATCCTGAACTACAAGGTGCGCGGGCATGGCATCGACGTCCGGCGCTTCAAGTCGCCCGAGGTCGGCCGGCGCGTGGCCCTCGACGATATCGACGCCGCGCACGAAGAGCCGGCCGCGCTAACATCTGAGTGATGGCCTTGGATCACGAACCACAGAGACGCGGAGACACAGAGGCGAGCTGGCCCGGCGGACGAAAAAAGTTCTGGCTCTGTGTCTCTGTGCCTCTGTGGTTCGTGATTCTGGGCGGCACGGGATGCGGGAAGAAAGGCCCACCGCTGGCGCCCATCGTGCGCGTTCCCGCCCAGATCGACAAGATCGCCGCCCGCCGCGTCGGCAGCGACGTCTATGTGACCCTCACGGTACCGGCGAGCAATATGGACATGTCGATGCCGGCTGACGTCTCGCGCATCGAGATTTACGGTTACACGGGCCTCACACCGCCGCCGCGGCCGCGGTGGACCGCACTCGGGACGCACGTCGGGACCGTCCCGGTGGTGCCGGCGCCGCTGCCCGGCACGACCCCTCCTCCACCAGATCCCAATGCCGGCGCGATCCAGGGCGCGAGCGTGACGTTCGTGGATGCGCTGACCAGCGATGAGCTCGAGCAGGGGCGCGTCGATCCGCCGCTGCCTCAGCGCCGCGGGGCGGCGCCGCCAGTCCCGGTGCGCGCGCCCGTGGTGCCGTTGGTGCCGCCGCCGATGCGGCGCTTCTACCTCGCGATTCCGTTCAGTCCTCGTGGCCGTCCCGGTCCGCCGGGCACCGCAGCGGAGTTGACGCTCACCGACATCCCGGAACCACCGCGGAACATGAAGGTTGCCTACGATCCAGCCGCGGTATCGGTAGTGTGGGAGCCATCGGGCGGCCTCCTCGGATTCCTGCTCGACCGCGAGCTCGGAAGGGAGCCTCCGCCATTCGACGACGCGTCGCCGGGCGTCACGCCCTCGCCCGCGCCCGCAGGCCCGCGCGGCGCGACGACGTATAACGTGTACGTCGAGGTGGCGCCGGATCCGCTGGCGCTGCCCGGGCCCGCGCTGAAGCAGGTGCCCTGGCGCGTCACGACGCCCGTGCCGGCGACGCCTGCGCCCGTTGCCACGCTCGCGTATGTCGAGCCGATCGAGTTCGAGCGCGAGCGGTGTTACAGCGTACGCGCCGTCCGCGGCGGGCTCGAGAGCGATCCCTCGACGCGCACCTGCTTTCGCGCCGTGGACGTGTATCCGCCGCCTCCACCCCAGGCGCCGGAAGCGGTGGCAGCCGAAGGCGCGATCAGCTTGATCTGGGAGCCCAGCAACGCTCCGGACCTGGGCGGCTACCTGGTCTTGCGCGGGGAGCCGGGCGATGCCACACTGCAACCGCTCACGTCGGCCCCGATTTTCGAAGCCAGCTATCGCGACACCACGGTGAGCCCGGGGCGACGGTACGTCTACTCGATCGTCGCGCTGGACAACCGGCTGCCCCTCGGCAACTCGAGCGCACCGTCGCCGACCGTGGAAGAGACCGCACGGTAGGATTCGTGATTCGTGATTCGTGATTCGTGATTGGATTTGTGAGTGGTGACTCGTGATTGGTGATTGGGTGGCCGGTCGGGAGCCTGATGAATCACGAATCACGAATCGCAAATCACGAATGTTTCGGGGGTTGGCCATGAAACTGTTCGTTGACACCGGAAGCGTCAAAGAGATCGAGGCGCTGGCGTCGCTCGGCATTCTCGATGGCGTGACCACGAATCCTTCGCTGCTGGCGAAGGAAGCGGGCGATTACCGGCAGATCCTCAAGCACATCTGCCAGACGGTGAAGGGGCCGGTGAGCGCTGAGGTCGTCGCCACCGACTACACGGGGATGATTCGCGAAGGGCGTGACCTCGCTGGCATCGATGAGCACATCGTCGTGAAGGTCCCGTTCACGAAGGACGGGGTGAAGGCCTGCAGGACGCTGTCGTCGGAGGGGCTGCGCGTCAATGTCACATTGATCTTCTCGGCGACGCAGGCGTGGCTGGCGGCGAAGGTCGGCGCGTCCTACGTCAGTCCCTTCGTCGGCCGGCTCGACGACGTGGGGACAACGGGGATGAGCCTGGTGCGCGAGATCGTGGAGATCTTCGACAACTTCGAGTTCACGACCGAAGTGCTCGTCGCCAGCGTGCGCAACCCGATCCACATCGTCGAGGCGGCGCGGATGGGGGCCGACGTGGCGACGGCGCCGGCTGCCGTGATCGAGCAGTGCTTCAAGCATCCGCTCACGGACATCGGTCTCGAGCGGTTCCTGAAGGATTGGGAGAAGGCGCAGAGTACGAAGGTCTAGCGAGTGGCGTTGCTGGCACGGGCCGCGGAGCCGCGTTGACGCGGAACGGGATTGGCCGGATGTCGTCCGCGTCGCCGCGCCTCCGCGGCTTGTTGCCCGGAGAGCCGGGGATTGTCGATGTGAACCCTAGAGATGTGCTTGCGGATCTCGAGCGGCGCGCGGAGCTCGGCGGCGGGGAAGAGCGGCTCCGCAAGCAGCGCGAGGCGGGGAAGCTGACGGCGCGGGAGCGCGTCGAGCTGCTGTTCGATGCCGGCACGTTCGAGGAGATCGACAAGTTCGTCACGCACCGCTGCCTCGACTTCGGGATGGCCGAGCAGGTGATTCCCGGCGACGGCGTCGTGGCGGGGCATGGCCGCGTCAACGGTCGCGTGGTGTATGCCTTCGCGCAGGACTTCACGGTGTTCGGCGGCTCGCTCTCGGAGACCAACGCCGCGAAGATCGTCAAGATCATGGATCTGGCGATGAAGATGGGCGCGCCGGTCGTCGGGCTGAACGACTCGGGCGGCGCGCGCATCCAGGAAGGCGTGCTGTCGCTGGCCGGCTATGCCGACATCTTCCTGCGCAACACGCTCGCCTCGGGCGTCGTGCCGCAGATTTCCGCGATCATGGGACCGTGCGCCGGTGGCGCGGTGTATTCTCCCGCGATCACCGACTTCACCGTCATGGTGAAGGATACGAGCTACATGTTCGTGACCGGCCCCGACGTGATCAAGACGGTGACCCACGAGGAAGTCACCAAGGAAGAGCTCGGCGGTGCGATGACCCACAACGCCACCAGCGGGGTCGCACATTTCGCCGTGGCGGACGATCGCGAGTG
>DATDHP010000160.1:0-3558 GCA_036521515.1 Vicinamibacterales bacterium | reverse complement strand
CCCGGAATATCCGGCGCAATCGTGTCGGTCGCGGGCGGCGGGAGCGGAACGGCTTCCTGGCCCCTCGACTCCGCCCGGGGCAGGCCGAACGCCATGACCGCGCAGAGAAGACCCAACACGACAACGAGTCTTGATTTCGATTTCATGCTCCCCCCTTTATTTGTCCACGAGTGGGACCGACCCCGTTACGCCACGAGTTGCCGACGCCGAGGGGATCGACCCGCCTTCGCGCCTTTGGCGCTTCGGCGAGGCCAGCCGCCCGCCTTCGCGCCTTCGGCGCTTCGGCGAGGCAAGACGACGAGAGGTACGCGCGAAACCCCGGAAGCGGTCCTGGAGTAGTGCGGTTCTTAGCCGTTTCCCTGGCCGGTGTCAAGCTCGGGATTCGAGGTTCGGGATTCGGGATTCGGACCTTGGCGTTCGACTGCGATGCGACGCGGCCCGGAGGCCGGCGCACGAACCCCGAATCCCGAATCCCGAATCCCGAACTCGTGGCACAATTTCGCCGCCCATGGGCCGATCCCGCGGATCGCGAAAAGACGTCCCGGCCGGACGCATGGTTTCCGATGCACGGTCCGGCTTCTCGTGGCGGGCGGCGGTCATCGTGAGCGCAGGGTTCCTGGCATACTCGAACAGCCTGTCCGGGCCCTTCGTGTTCGACGATCAGCTCTCGATTGTCGAGAATCCCTCCATTCGCCGGTGGTGGCCGCTCAGCACCGTGTTGTTTCCGGAGCGCGAGCTGCCGGTGGCGGGACGGCCGCTCGTCAATCTCTCGTTCGCCCTGAACTACGCGGGCGGCGGACTGGAGGTGTTCGGCTACCACCTCGTCAACGTCACGCTTCATCTGATGTGCGCGCTGCTCGTCTTCGGTCTGGTACGTCGCACGCTCGAGATGCCAATCGTGAACGCGACGTTCCCCCGGCAGTCGACCAACCTCGCGTTCGCCGCTGCCCTTCTCTGGACGCTTCATCCGCTGACCACCGAAGCGGTCAACTACGTGACCCAGCGGACCGAGCTCATGATGGCGTTCTGCTATCTGCTGACGCTGTACGCAAGCGCGCGCGCCTGGCAGCACGTTCACCCGCACCGCACTTCGACGCCGCTCAGTGCGTCCCGGGCGGGAGTCGAGGGACGTTGGCAAGCCGCAGCCATCGCGTCGTGCGCCGCCGGCATGGCGTGCAAAGAGTCGATGGCGACAGCCCCGCTGATCGTCGTTGTCCACGACGCTGTTTTCCGGTTCGGCTCGCTGAAACGGGCGCTCGCAACGAGGTGGCGCTTTTACGCCGGGCTCGCGTTGTCATGGGTGCTGCTGGCAGCGCTGATGTGGTCGGGGCCGCGCATCCACTCGGCGGGATTCTCGAGTGGCGTCAGCCCCTGGGCGTACCTGCTCAATCAGACGGTCATGATCACGCAGTACCTCCAACTGGCGGTGTGGCCGCGGTCGCTGGTGGCCAACTATGGGTGGCCGGTCGCCATGACGCTTGGCGATGTCCTTCCGTACGCGCTCCTGGTGGTGGTGCTGCTGGCGCTGACGACCATCGCGCTGATTCGGTGCCCGGCACTCGGCTTTCTCGGTGCGTGGTTCTTCGTCACGCTGGCGCCAACCTCCAGCGTCGTGCCGATCGCGACCGAAGTCGGCGCGGAGCGCCGCATGTATCTTCCGCTCGTCGCGCTGATCGTTCTCGCCGTCGTCGCGCTCGCGCGCATCACACGCACGAGACCGGCAGCAACAGCGGCTGCCGTCCTCGCATGCGCGGCGGCCCTGGCCGCCGGCACGGTGACGAGAAATCGCGATTACGGGTCGGGGCTGCGGCTGGCCAGAACGGCGGTCGAGCGGCGCCCGACAGGCGTCGCGCATCATGTGCTGGGGACCGAGTTGCTCAAAGCGGGGCTCACGGACGAGGCGATGGTCCACCTCCGTCAGGCGGTAGACGGCGCGCCTCGCGCCCGCTTCACTCTCGGTGTCCAGCTCCTCAACCAGGGGGAGACGAGCGCGGCGATCGAAGAGCTTCAGCGCTTTCTGCGCGAACAGCCGTTGCTGCTCGAGGCGGTGTCGGCGCGGCAGCTGCTCGGGCAGGCATTCGCGCGGCAGCAACAGTGGCCGCAGGCCATCGAGCAGTACCGCCGCGTGCTGACAATGAATCCATCGCGCGTGCAACGGCACGAGACGGAGGCGCTGCTGGGAACCGCGCTGGTTCGAGCGGAGCACTATGAGGAGGCGCTCGCTCTGTATCGTCGATATCTCGTGGAGCGTCCTGCCGATGTAGACGCGCTGACCAATGTGGGGATCGCGCTAGTCGCCACGAATAAACTCGAGGACGCCCTTGGCGCGTTTCGTCGCGCCGTCGAGCTCGATCCCCGCAACGGCGACATGCGGCGGAACCTCGCCGCCGCCCTGTTCGACCATCGCGAGATCGACGAGGCCGCCGTACACGCCGAACAGGCGGTCGCCCTGCAGCCCGCCGACCCCACGGCGCACGACCTGTTCGGGCGCATTCTCGCCGTGCAAGGCAACCTGACCGAAGCGCGAGCGCAGTTCGAACGAGCGCTCCAGATGGCGCCCGACTTCCGCGATGCCAGGGAGAACCTCGCCAAGCTGGAGCGACTCATGGCGGGCCGTCATTAACGGCACGACTGTCGTGGAAACTGCCAGTGGCGGGCGTACGATCACGAGGTAGGACTCGGAGCGTCCGTTGAGAAGACGCGAAGGCGCTCGAGCGGTTCTTTCCTCCGACCGCGGGACCGAATTTCGTGTGCCCGGCATGCGATACCGCATTGATCGGTAGGTGATAGACCTGTCGCACCAAGAGCTCCCGGTCGTCCTGATCGTCGACGATGACCCATCGGTCCGGCGCGCCCTCGGTGGCGTGCTCCGGGGGAATGGTTTCACGACGGCCGAGGCCGCGACCGTCGGCGCTGCCATTGCCGCCACCGAACAGCAGTCCCTGGCGGCCGTTGTCCTCGACCTGACGCTGGAGCACGGCGAATCCGGGCTCGATTTCCTCTCCTGGCTGCGCCAGCGACCCGACCATGGCAGCACGCCGGTTCTGATCCTGACAGGCCGGACGACGCTCGAAGCTGGCGACCAGGACCTGATCCAACGGTACCGCGCGTATGTGTTCTACAAACCGCATCCATTCAGCGTTCTGGTGGAGTACTTGAAGCGCCTGACGACCGGGCATCAGCCCTGAGCGCTGCTTCTTCGGTGCAGACCGGGTCGCCCGTCTAAATGGCAGAATTGATCGCTGTCCGAGGATGCCCGCCCATCGACCGATACCGATTCGCGACATCATCACGCTTCTGGCGGGTCTCCTCGCCATTGCCGTCGTCACGACGCTCCTCCATGCCTTTCCGGAGGTCAGTCCGACAACGGTGGCGCTCGGGTTTCTGCTCGTGGTGCTCGGAACCGCCACCTTCGCGCGGCTGCGCGTGGCCATTGTCGTGTCGATCACCGCGATGCTCACGCTGAACTTCTTCTTCCTCCCTCCGATCGGCACGTTCACCATCGCGGACCCCCAGAACTGGATCGCGCTGTTTGCGTTCCTCGTCGTCGCGGTCATT
>DATDHP010000159.1:0-3473 GCA_036521515.1 Vicinamibacterales bacterium | reverse complement strand
GCAGCCGGCGGATCTGCGCCTTGACGGCGGGAATGGCCGGCACCGACACGCTCAGCTCGTCGATCCCGAAGCCGACGAGCAGCGGTATGGCCTGCGGGTCCGCGGCCAGGCCGCCGCAGACGGCGGTCCGGCGGCGGTGCTGCCGGGCCGCGCGCGCCGTCTGGTCGACGAGGCGGAGCACGGCGGGAGACAGCCCGTCCACGTGCGGCGCGAGCCGGGGATGGCCGCGATCCATCGCGAGCGTGTACTGCGTCAGATCGTTGGTGCCGATCGAAAAGAAATCGACTTCCGCGGCGAAGCGATCGGCGAGGAGCGCCGCCGATGGGACTTCAATCATGATGCCCGCCTCGATGGGCGGGACGTCGACCTTGCGGCGCTCGCTTTCGAGCAGGTCGCGCGCCGCGCGCCACTCGTCGAGCGAGGCAATCATCGGAAACATGACGGCGACGCGCCCTTCGCGGGCCGCCAGCAGGATGGCGCGCAGCTGGGCGCGCAGCAGCTCTGGACGGTTCAACGTCACGCGGACGCCGCGCTCCCCGAGAAACGGATTGTCCTCGCGCGGCAGCGCCAGGTATGGCAGCGGCTTGTCGCCGCCGACGTCGAGCGTCCGCACGACGAGCCGCCGGCCGCGTCCGAGCGCGCGTGCCACGTCACGATAGGCGGCGCGCTGTTCCTCGTCGGTCGGCGCCGTCGCACGATGCAGGAACAGGAACTCCGTGCGGAACAGACCGACGGCGTCGGCGCCGAGCGCGACCGCCTGCTCGGCGTCGGTCAGCCCGCCGATGTTGGCTTCGACCTCGATGCGATGACCGTCGAGCGTGGTCGCCGGCTCGTGCGCCTGCGCGTGCTGGGCGCGGCGTTCGCGCGACTGATCCCGCTGCCGCTGCTGGACGTCATCGACCTCGACGGTCGATGGCTTCACGCGCATGGCGCCGCCTGCGCCGTCGAGGATCACCGGGGTGCCGTCCGGCAGGTCGAGCGCCAGCGGATCGATTCCGGCCACGAGCGGGATCTCGAGCGATCGCGCCAGGATCGCCACGTGCGACGAGGCGCCCCCGGTTGTCGTGCACACGCCGAGCACCTGCGCCCGGTCCAACGACGCCATCTCGGACGGGGTGAGCTCTTCGGCCACCAGAATCGTGCCGGCCTCATAGCTCACAGGGTCGACATCGACGCCGGTCAACTTTTCCAGCACGCGCCGTCCGACATCGCGCACGTCGTTCGCGCGCGCCGCCAGCAACTCGTTCTTGAGGGTCGCCAGCCGGTCGGCGTGACGGGTGCAAGCCAGTTGCCACCCGAATGCCGCGCTCTTGCCACGGGACACGGCGTCGCCGGCCACCTCCAGCAGATCGGGATCGTCGAGCAGTTCGCGATGCGCGGCGAAAATCGCCGCCTTGTCGCCCGCGCCTTCCTGTTGCAGGCGCGCGTGCAGGGCATCCAGGTCTGCTTTCGCATGCTCGAGCGCCGCGTCGAGCGCCCGGCGTTCGACCCTGGCGTCGCTGGCGTGCTCCACGACGCGCAGCGCCTCGTGCCGCACCTGCCTGACGTGGCCGATCGCCAGGCCAGGCGACGCCGCCACGCCCGCGAGGACGTTCGGATCCTCCGAGCGCGACGGGCGGACGACCTGCGCGGAAGGCGCTTCGCCGGACGGCGGCGCGGCCGCCTGTTCGCCGAGCCCATCGCGGATCAGCTGCGACAGCGATCGCACCGCTTCGTCGGCATCCGGCCCCGATCCGACGATCTCAATGCGATCGCCGTGCGCGATCTCCAGCCCCATGATGCCAACGACGCTTCGTGCGTTCACTTCGTTGCCGCCCCGGCGCAACCGGAGATCCGCGGTGAACTGCTTCGCGCGGCTTGCCAGGACCGCCGCCGGGCGCGCATGCAGTCCGGACGCATTCGAGACGACGAGCGGTTCGGAACGCACGGCGGCGCGCGTGGCGGGCGCCGTCGCGGCGCCGCCATTCTTCAACGTGACGCTCAGAATCGTGTCCACGCCCGCGCTGACCACCCCCGTTGCGGACCGTATCGCCGCGACCCGCTCGGGCGGTGTGACGACGACCTGCGTCATCAGGCTGCGGGCGTGCGTGGCGACGTAGTCCGCATCGAAATCGATCAGGACGTCGCCGGCGCGGACGTCGTCGCCGGCGCGCACGCGCGCGGTGAAGCCGCGGCCTTTCAGCTGTACGGTATCGAGGCCGACGTGCATGAGGATCTCGACACCCTGCGGCGACGCCAGCGTCACGGCGTGCGCGGCCGAGTGGATCAGGACGACACGGCCGTCGCATGGCGCCGTCAGCGAGGCCGTCACCGGATCGATCGACACGCCGTCGCCGACCATCCTTCCCGCAAACACCGGATCCGGCACGTCGTCGAGCGGCACGACGACACCGGAGAGCGGCGCTTTCAACTCGAGACGCATTGGCTCAGTCATGGTGGCACCTCGAGAGCATTCCGGCGTCGAACCTGATTCCGAGCGTCCGTTTTTCTACACCGCCAGCCGAAAGCGCTCAATGCAGATTCGGCAGGTGTGCACCGGGAAGGACCGCAGCTACCACCACGATTCCAGCTGCACGCCGAACGCCGTACCTTGTACCGAGTTGGGATAGGCGACGGAGGCGACGCTGCCGCGAAGGCTGTCGGACCAGTGCGCCCAGGTCGCAAACGCCCGCAGCGACGGCCGGCTGAGGAACCTCAGGGCTGGCGTGATCTGCGGCGCCACCGTCAGCTTGAACAGGGATCCCTCGGGCAGATCCGACTGCCTGGTATGGTCCCATCCGGCCTCGGTCGCGAGCGAGAAGAAGCGCCCCAGCCGGACCACCGGGCGGGCGCCGAGAGACACCCAGCGAATGCGGTTGCTCGACGCCGCGCCGTTGTCGAGTTCCTGAAAGATCGCGGTCGCTTGCAGCTGCCACGGGCCCCGCTGCTCCACGAGCACATCATTGACCAGGCGGAACTGCCAGAGTTCGTCGATGCGGACGTGCTCGCCGGGCTCGAACGTGCGGCCCACCGGCGGTGTCATGATCGAGCGAAAGTTGCTGGCGGCGCCGGTGCCGTATTGCAGGGCGACCTTGTACCGGCCCCCCGTGAACGGCCACTCCACGATGGCGGTGCCCGCCGCGCCGAGGCTGTCTTCCAGGACGATCGGCGCCTCGCCGGTCGCCACTTCGTCGCCGTTGCCGTGAGACAGGTCGAATGCGACGGACAGCCGCCCGCCGGCGAGATCGAGCCCGTAGACCCTCACGTCGAGCGTGTTCTTGTTCAAGCGGAACAGCTCCTCGGGCGGCAGCGACCCGCTCGAGTCGAGCTGGTCCTGCGTGCCGCCGATCCAGGCCGCCGCCAGCTTGACGTTCCCGCCGAGCGTCACGTCCTCGATGCCGCCGCCGAAGCCGCTGGGGTCGCGATAGTAGAAGTCGTTGATGTGAACGTCCTGGCGGTTGTAGTAACGGGCGCCCGCCCAGAACGTGGCGTCC
>DATDHP010000158.1:0-4361 GCA_036521515.1 Vicinamibacterales bacterium | reverse complement strand
AGGCGCTGAAGGAGGCGGCCGGCAACAAGCAACGGGCCGCCGAGCAGCTGCAGATCAATTACAAGCTGTTCCTGGCCAAGCTCAAGGAATTCGGAATTCCAGACTGAACGAGGCCGCACCGCGAACCTGCGGCCGCGGACGGGTGGCCCGCCGCGGCCGCACCTAAGACAGCTCCTGAGGCGAACCTTCAGAAACTTGCTGCATGTGTCACGATTTCACGCCTTAGGAGATGTCTAAGGCGCTTCCGATGAGATCGTCAGCTTGAATCCGCTCGGTTCTGTCACTTCAAAGGCCCGGGTGCCCCACGGCGTGTCGTGCGGCTCCAGGTCCAGGGTGATGCCGGCGCCCTTGGCGCGCGACGCGAGCTGATCGATGTCCTGCGTCGTCCCGATGAACAGTCGCATGCCAACGCCTTTCAGGCGGTCGCGGCCCTTCTTCCAGTCGTCCTGACTCAGCCCGATCCGGGCCTCGCCAGCGCGCATCATCACGCCGAGCAAAACGGCATTCTCTTCCCATCGTTCTTCCACGCCAAAGCCCAGCCCCTCGAAAAAGGCAATGCTCTGCTGCAGCGCGTTGACGGTGAGGCTCGGCGCGATTGTCTTCGCCTGCAGGGCAGTGTCGAGTGTTGTCGTCATGAATCACTTCTCCGGAGTGTTACCCGCGCATGCGGTGACTGCCCAAGAGTATAAACAGGTGCAGTCGCTGTGTGGACCACTTCACTTCGGCAGCGCTCGTGCGGTTCCTGAATGCGCTGAGCCGCTGCGCGGGGATGCCGCCGATTGCCGCGCCCGCACGCGCGCGGCGACGATCGTCTGCTTCAGCTCGGCTTCGCAGGCCACCAGCTGCTTCTCTGCTTCGACGCGCTGACGCTTTCCCTCGTCTGCGATTCGCAGCGCATCGTCGATCGTGGCGATGAGCGCATCGTTGGCCTGCTTGACGGCGGCGATGTCGACGACGCCCCGCTCGACCTGCGTGCGGATCGCCTGCGTCGAACTGCGCAGCGCGGTGGCGTTGGCGGTGAGCAGCTCGTTGGTCAGGTCGGTCGCCTTCTGCAGCGTCTCGCCGGCCTCGGTCGACCGCGCGACGGTCAGCGCGATGGCGAGCTGCTGGCGCCAGAGCGGGATCGTGTTCGCCATGGTCGAGGCGATCTTGCCCACCAGCGCCTTGTCGTTCTGCTGGACGATGCGAATGGAGGGAAGGCTCTGCATCGTGATCTGCCGCGTCAGCTTCAGATCGTGCACGCGGCGTTCGAGGTCGTCGCGCTTCGCCCGCAGATCCCCGAGCTGCTGGGCCTGAAGGACGTCGGCGCCGGCTTCCGCCTCCCTCGTCAGCGCCGGCAGCGTCTCGGTGTCGAGCTTCCGCAGCCGCTCCTCGCCGGCGGCCACGTACACCTCGAGCCCCTGGAAGTACTCGAGTGTCTTCTCGTAGAGGCGATCGAGCACGCCGATGTCCTTCATCAGCATGCTCGTGTGCGCGTCCAATCGGTTGCTGATCGCGTCAACCTGCGAGCGTACCTGCTCGTACTGCTGCAGCACCTTGGCGATCGGCCTGGCGCGGCGGAACACGCGCGCAAACACGCCTGGCTTCTTCGCCGGGTCGAGATCCGCGAGCGGCAGGCCGCGCAGCGTCGTCACCATCTCGTTCAACGCCGCTCCGGCCGCCCCGGTATCCTTGTTGCGGACGCCTTCCAGCATCTCGTCGGCGACGGTGGTGACCACGTCCTGCGCCGCGGTGCCGAAAAACAGGATCGAGTTGCTGTCGTCGATCTCGATCTCGGCCATCGCCTGTTCGATCGCGGCCCTGCGCTCGGCAGGTGCCGCCGCATAGCCCACCACCTCCGGCGCGGGAAGGGGAGCCGTCGGCGCCACCGCGGAAGCCACTGTCGTACTCGTGTTTGTCATGTTCGTTTTCTCCAGGTCAGCCGGGGTCCCACGGCGCACGCCTGCGCCGTGGGGTGGTCCAGTTCAGCCAGGTCCCTCGTGCGTGAGTCGCGCGTTCAGGACCTCGATGTCGACGTCGAGCGACAGAAGGTTACGTTCGACCAGCGCCCGTTGCTGCTCGGCAAAGGTGCGTTCCATCCCGACGAGCAGCTGGCGGAAATTCTGATCGAGCGGCTGGTGGCGCACCTGGCTGTGCGTGCGCGCGTACTCGGTCGTCACACGCTCGGCGCTGTCGAGATAGAGGTGGAGGAAGCGGCGCGCGCGCGCGGCGTCGGCCGGATCGCGTTCAATCGCGCAGAGGATGGATCGCCCGATCCCCGTGATTCGCGCCAGCCGCTCGCGAAACTCGGGTGTCGTGATCCCGTGGGCGGCGGCGTCGATGCCGCGCAGCCGGCCATACGCGTGCTTCAGCTGCAGCGTCACGGCCGCCGCATCGACCCCGTCGACGATGGCGACCTGGATGCGCGGCGGCCTGAGGTCGCGCCCGTAAAGGGAGACGTGCCCGAGCCCGCCGAGCACGGCGAAGACGAGGGCGCCGCTGGCCGTGTGGCCGCCGGCGACAGCGGCGACGGCCACGCCGAGCGCCGTCAGTCCCGCGCTCAGCAGCTTCAACGGGATCGCGGGCGGATCGGGGCGCTCTCCCAGGAAATAACGGGCCTCTCCCGCCAGCCCCCGCAACGCGAGCAGGCCTGCGCCCCAGATACACGCCAGTGCGCCGCCCGCCAGCGCCAGGCGGTTGAGATCTCCTGCGATGAGGGCTGCCACTGCAGCGAAGCCCAGTGGAATGGGCAGCAGGAACAGCGCCGCCGACGTGACGGCCGGCGCCCACGCGCGCGCCCACCTGATGAGCGCCATCAGTCGCGCACGAATCCCGGCTTGAATGGCCGCGGCGCGTCCGCAGCATCGCGCGGAAACACGGCCTGGCAGCTCGGAATCAGGATCGCCAGAGTCAGCAGACAGAGCCCGAAGAACCGCAGCGGCAAGGTGCCCATGAATGTGGCGGACAACAGGTCTGAACGCCTCCGTCTTCCCCATAATGGACGGTGGGAGTGCCCGACTTGTTCAGCGGGGCTGGGCAACCCGCGGTGAGGCGGGAGCGACGTTGATTTCAAAGCCACCAGCTTGCCTTCGTCTTTTGATCGTTCTCGAGTGCCCGACCGGACTTCGAGCTCGAAGCCCGGAGATCCCGGACCGCGAGCCTATCCCTTGACGCCGAGGCGCTGAAGCACACCCCGCAACTCGTCCTCCGTCACGTCGTCCACGGTCATTGTCGCCCCGATCTCGATGGCAATCACGAAATGCAGCCTGCCGCTGATGATCTTCTTGTCGCGGCCGACGGCGTCGAGGACTTCGGCGATGGAGAGGTCCGCCACGGGTGGCAGCGGGCCGAGCTTCGCGACGAGCGCCGCCAGCGCCTGGCGCTCGCGGTCGGCGAGCGCACCACGGGCGACGGCCAGGTCGGCGGCGGCCAGCATGCCGTAGGCGATCGCCTCGCCATGCCGGAAGCGCCGGTATTTCGTGACCGCCTCGAGCGCGTGACCCACGGTGTGACCGTAGTTGAGGATGCGGCGCAGTCCGCCTTCGCGCTCGTCCCTGGAGACGACACCGGCCTTGATACGGCACGACTCCACGATCGCCTGCGAGAGCACGTCGGGATCGCGTGCGAACATCGCCTTCGTGTCCTTCGCGACGCGATCGAAGAGATCGCGGCTCGCGATCATGCCGTACTTCACCACCTCGTACAGCCCCGAGCGGAACTCGCGCCGTGGAAGGGTTGCGAGCAGCAGCGGGTCGATCGCCACCAGCGCCGGCTGGTGAAACGCGCCGATCAGGTTCTTGCCGAGTGTGTGATTGACGCCAACCTTGCCGCCGATGGAGCTGTCGACCT
The DNA here is from genome assembly GCA_036521515.1 of Vicinamibacterales bacterium. Lineage (GTDB taxonomy): Bacteria > Acidobacteriota > Vicinamibacteria > Vicinamibacterales > UBA2999 > Gp6-AA40. The sequence goes on along the minus strand of DATDHP010000158.1, from coordinate 533 downwards.
GCGCGAGCAGCGTGGTCGGCACGTGCACGAGCGTGATGCCGCGCAAATAGGTCGCCGCCGCGAAGCCGGCGGTGTCGCCGATCACGCCGCCGCCAACCGCGATGATGGCGCTGCCGCGGTCCGCGTTGGCGCGGATGAGCGGGTCGTAGATGCGCGCGACCGACTGGAGGTTCTTGTACCGCTCGCCGTCCGGGATCAGGATCGGCTCGCCAGCGGCGATGACACGCTGGAGCTGCGGACCGTGAAGCCGCCAGACGGTCGGATTGGAAACGACGAAGCGGCGCGATCCAACCGCGTGCGCGGCGAGCAGCGATGACAGGCGATCGACCACGCCGTCGCCGATCCAGATTGCCGAGGTACTCGAACCCGTCCGTACATCGACGCGCGCGGGCTCCTTGCGGGTATCAATGCCCAATGCTCAATGCTCAATGCTCAATGCCCAATGCTCAATGCCCAATGCCCAATGCCCAATGCCCAATGCCCAATGCCCAATGCCCAATGCCCAATGCCCAATGCCCAATGCCCAATGCCCA
>DATDHP010000157.1:0-9156 GCA_036521515.1 Vicinamibacterales bacterium | reverse complement strand
CAGCCTGACCGCGGTCGCGCGCGATGCCGCCGGCAACAGCACCATTTCCTCGGCGGTTGCCGTCACGGTTGACAACGCGCCGCCGGCGATCAGCATCACGAACCCCACCGCCGGCGCCAGGCTGTCCGGCGCGATCAACGTGAGCGCCGACGCGTCGGACAACATCGGGGTCGCCGGCGTCCAGTTCAGGCTGGACGGCGTCGCGCTGGGCGCAGAGGACACCAGTGCGCCCTACACAATCCCATGGGACACCCGCACTGCGAGCAATGGCTCGCACACGCTGACTGCCGTCGCGCGTGACACGATCGGACACAGCACCACCTCCGCGACGGTCGCTGTGACGGTCGACAACGCGTCGATGGTGATCACCATCACGGCTCCCACGGCCGGTGCCATGCTCTCCGGCGCCATCACCGTGAGCGCCGACGCGTCAGGCGCCGGCCTCGCCGGCGTTCAGTTCAGGCTGGACGGCACAGCTCTGGGAGCGGAGGACACAAGTGCGCCGTACGCGATCCCGTGGGACACCCGTGCCACGAGCAATGGTTCGCACACGCTGACCGCCGTCGCGCGCGACGCCGCCGGCAACACCACGACATCCTCCCCGGTGACCGTCACCGTCTCCAACACCTCCAGTGCCCCGGCGTCAGCGACCCGCTTCGAGAACACGGATATCTCCATCGCCTACACGCCCGGCACGACCGGACCACCAGCCTGGTTCCATGGCAGCCGGAGCCGCGACTGGAGCAACGGGACCGCCTCGTTCAACAGGTCGACCGGCGCACGCGCGACCTTCGGTTTCACCGGCACCGAGGTGAGCTGGATCGGCTTCCGGGCGTTCTGGGCGGGAATCGCGAGAGTCTATGTGGATGACGTCTTCCGCGCCGAGGTCGATCTGTTCCTGCCGATGTGCACACCGGAACAGCAGGCGCAAGGGTGCGTCCACGAAGAAGACGAGGAGGCGGTTTTCACCGCGACGGGCCTCGCGCTCGGTTCCCACACGCTGACCGTCGAGGTGACGGGCGGCCGAAACCCTGCGGCGACCGACAACGCCGTCGTGGTCGACGCGTTCGACGTGGTGCGCTCCTCTCCGCTGACGCCGGAAGGCACGCGCGCCCAGGAAACCGCGGCCTCCTTCACCGGGGCCTGGACGCAGGGAGACACCACGGCCGCCTGGAGCGGCGGCACCGCCGCACGCTCCGTGACCGCCGGCGCCCGAGCGGCCGTCACCTTCGTTGGGACGGAGGTGCGATGGCTCGGACTTCGCGGGCCAGCGACCGGCATCGCCCGCATCTTCCTGGACGGGTCGTTCCATGCCCAGGTCGACACCTACTCGCCGACGGCGGCCACCGGCGTCGTCTTCATGGCCACGGGCCTGGCGGCCGGCAGTCACGTGCTGACCGTCGAGGTTACTGGCTCGAGGAACGCCGCGGCCACCGGTCACGCGATTTTCGTGGACGCCTTTGACGTCCGAGCGCGCTTCGAGGAGAGAGGGCAGTCCATCAGCTATGCCGGGACATGGATTCAGGAGCATATGGATCTCGCCTGGAGCGGGACGACGCCGAACACCGGCAGCGGGACAGCCGCACTGTCCGCAACGGCGGGTGCGACCGCGACGTTCACGTTCACGGGAACGGCGGTGAGCTGGATTGGGTTCCGCGGGCCGGTGGCGGGGATCGCCAACGTCTATCTGGACGGTGCGCTGGTTGCGCAGCCGGATATGTATGCGCCGGCCGACCAGATCCGCGTGCCGGTCTTCACGATGACAAACCTGGCACCAGGATCGCACACGTTGAGAATCGAGGTGACCGGACAGCGGAATGGGGCTGCGCTGGGCGCGAATGTCATCGTGGATGCCCTCGACGTGACGCCGTCGTCACCGGCGCCGGTAAGCCGCGTCGAGCAAACGGCACCCTCCGTCGTCTTCACTCCCGGCACCGGGTGGACCCAGAGCAGTCCGAGCGCCTTCTTCAGCGGTCAGACGGTTGCCCTGTCCACCACGCCGGGCGCGCGTGCCGAGCTCACCTTCACAGGGGCGTCGGTCAGATGGATCGGCCAGATGCGGCGCGACTCCGGAATTGCGCGCGTCTATCTGGATGGCACGTTCATCGTCCAGGTCGATTCGTTCACGCTGATCCAGGACGAGTTCCAGGCCGCCATGTTCACTGCCACAGGCCTGACGCCGGGCCAGCACGTCCTGACGATCGAGGTGACAGGAGAGAAGCACCCCAGCTCGTCGGGCGCCATGGTGATCGTGGACGCGTTTGAAGTTTATTAGCGGCGCTTTTCACAGCCACGGAACCACAGAGACACAGAGACGATCCATCGGTAGGCGGACCTGAAGATCCGCCTCTACGAAAACGGGCTTCGTAGAGGCGGGTCTTTAGACCCGCCTGAAAGAAAGACTCTGTGCCTCTGTGTCTCTGTGGCCCGTGGAAGCCGAATACGCTCGAATAACACCACATGAGAATCGGCCGCACCCTGCCGCCGGTCGCGGCGCCCATTCGCTGGAGGGACCTCTGGCACGGGATCACCGGAATGCTGGCTCCGGCGCGTGCGATCGCCAGGTTCGAGGAAGAAGTCCGCCGGCATTTCGCCGTGAACCACGTGTTCGTCATGTCGTCGGGGACAGCGGCACTCACGCTGACGCTGAGGGCGTTGCGGTCGTTGTCCGATCGGACCGAGGTGGTGCTTCCCGCGTACACGTGCCCCTCGATTCCCGCGGCCGTGCTCGAAGCCGGATTGCGGCCCAGGCTCTGTGACATCGACGGGGCCACGTTCGACTTCGATCGCGCCCGCCTCGAGCGGACACTGAGCGCCGACACGCTCTGCGTGATCGCGCACGATCTGTTCGGGATTCGGGCCGACATCGCGACGATTCGGGCCATGTGCCGCGATCGCGGAATCGCCGTGATCGAGGACGCCGCCCAGGCGATGGGGATGGAAGACAAGGGCGAGAAGCTTGGCCGCGCCGGCGATGTCGGGATCTTCAGTCTCGGCCGCGGCAAGACGATCACCTGCGGCTCGGGCGGCATCATCGTGACGAACTCGACGACGATTGCCGGCGCAGTGGCGGCGCAGTATCGCCGGCTGCCATCGCCCACGCCCTTTCAAACCCTCCGGCACATCGTCGAGCTGGTCATGCTGGCGACGTTCATCCGCCCGCGGTTGTACTGGATTCCGGCGGCGCTCCCGTGGCTTCGACTGGGAGAGACCGTTGTCCCCAGGCAGATCACCCTCGCGCGCCTGTCTGGTATGCAAGCGGGCCTCCTCCGCGACTGGCAGCGCGTGCTCGTCCTGTCCAATCGCGTCCGCTCGGACGCCGCCGCCTATTTCAGCCGGCGGCTGCGGCTCACACCGCCGGCCGGACCGTCGCATCCGTACCTGAGACTGCCGATCTTCGTGGCGACGCCGCGAGAGAAGGCGAGGCTCTACGCGCAGTCGCAGGCACGTGGTCTGGGCCTGAGCGTCGGGTATCCGGCGCCCATCAATGAGATCCCTGGCCTTCGAGGCGCGTTCGATGATCGGCGCTTTCCCTCCGCCCGTCACGTGGCGGACACCCTGTTAACGCTGCCGACACACCAGTGGCTCTCGGCACGGGACAAGCGAGCCATTGTCGACTGTGTCACGACAGCCTCTTCTGCGCGGTTCACACCATGGGCGAAATCACGTTCTGGTCTTCCGTCGCGCTCACGTTCTACGCGTACGCCGGCTATCCGTGCGCGCTGATGGCGATCGGCATCTTTCGGGCGCGTCCGGTGAGGAAGGCTCACGTCACGCCGCGCGTCTCGTTCGTGATCGCCGCGCGCAACGAGGAGGCGCGGATCGCCCAGAAGCTCGAAAACACGCTGGCCCAGGACTATCCCGCCGACGCGCTCGAGATCATGGTCGCCTCCGACTGTTCGACCGATCGGACCGACGCGATCGTGCGCGCATGCGGCGAACGCATCCGGCTGGTTCGTGCACCCGAGCGGCAGGGCAAGGAAGCGGCGCAGCGCCTGGCGCTGCTGGAGGCGTCCGGCGATGTCCTGGTGTTCTCCGACGTGGCGACCGCGCTGAAGCCTGACGCCGTCTCGACGATCGTCAGGAACTTCGCGGACCCGACGGTCGGGTGCGTCAGCAGCGTCGATCGCTTCGTGGACGCCGACGGACGTGTGAGCGGCGAGGGAGCCTACGTCCGGTACGAGATGTTCCTGCGGACGCTCGAGAGCCGGGTCAACACGCTGATCGGCTTGAGCGGCTCCTTTTTTGCCGCGCGCCGGGACGTCTGCCAGCAGTGGGCGCTCAATACCGGCGATTTCACCACGCTGCTCCGCACCGTCGAGATGGGGCTGCGCGGTGTCATCGATCCCGGGAGCGCGGGCTACTACAGGAACATCGCCGACGAGCGCCGGGAGTTCGATCGAAAGGTCAGGACAGTGGCCAGGGGCATGACCGCGCTGGCGGCGAACCGCCGCCTGCTGAACCCGTTCCTCTACGGCCTCTTCTCGTGGCAGCTCGCGAGCCACAAGCTGTGCCGATGGCTCGTGCCGTTCGCGCTGATGGGCGCCGCGGTCAGCAACGCGTTCCTCGTCGCGCAGTCATCGTTCTACGCAGCGACCTTCGCCGCACAGTGCGTGTTCTACGGAGCGGCCGTCGCGGGGTTGTGGAGCCGGAGCCGTTTTCTGCGCGTGCCGGCGTTCTTTCTCCTCTCCAACGTTGCGGTGCTGGTGGCCTGGTTCCGCTACCTGCGCGGCGACCGTATCACGACCTGGACCCCTTCAGAACGCACGAGCACCCTGCCGCAGGCTGGCTCCAGTTAGCAGACTCCCTCAACGAACCACAGAGTCACAGAGACACAGAGAGGAATTTCCTGGGAGGCGGACCTGAAGGTCCGCCTCTACAGGATTCCGTAGAGGCGGGTCTTCAGACCCGCCTGAAAAGGAAATGTCTCTGTGCCTCTGTGTCTCTGTGGTTCGTGATCGTCCGAAGGACCCGATCATGATCACCAACGCGCTCAGCGTCGACGTCGAGGAGTACTACCACTCCGCCATCTTCCGTGAAGGAACGCGCGCGCTCGGCCCGAAGCCGCTTCCGAGCAGGGTCGAGGAGAGCGTCGATCGGCTGCTGGCGCTGCTGGGCGAGCACTACGCACGCGCCACGTTCTTCGTCCTTGGAGAGGTCGCCGCGGAGCATCCGTCGGTCCTGCGCAAGATCGCGGCGGGCGGCCACGAGGTGGCGTGTCACGGCGACCGTCACGAGGATGTATACCGCCAGAGCCCGGAGGAGTTCCGCGGCGATATTCGCCGCGCCAAGGCGCGCATCGAGGACGTGGTCGGCGACCGGGTGATCGGCTACCGCGCGCCAAACTTCTCGATCGGACGGGCGCAGGCGTGGGCGTTCGACATTCTCCTCGAAGAAGGATTTTGCTACGACTCGAGCACCTATCCCATCTTGCACGACCGCTACGGGCAGGTCAGCGCGCCACGCTTCCCGTACGAGATCTGGGCGAATGCGTCGGCGACCCTGATGGAGTTCCCCATCGGCACGGCGCAGGTCCTCGGGATGAACATGCCGATCGGCGGCGGCGGCTACTTCCGTCTGGCGCCGCTCGCGCTCTTCCGGCTCGGCATCGAGCGCGTGAACGGGCGCGAGCAGCAGCCGGTCATGTTCTATCTCCACCCGTGGGAGATGGATCCCGGCCAGCCGCGGCTGCCGATGGCGTGGCGCCACCAATTCCGTCTGTACGTGGGCATCGACAAGTACCAGGCGAAGCTGGATCGGCTGCTTGCCGGCTTCCGTTTCGGCACCGCCCGCGAGGTCCTCGAGCGCTGCTGCGTGCCGTGGCCGGCGTCCGGCCAGCCGGTGCCCCCACCCGGGCCGGCGGTGACCGATCATTCCAGCGTCCTCGCATGAGACGGATGTCGGTCAACGGCGGCGGCGTCGCAGTTCGTCAGCAGATCGCGGACGAGGCCGGCGTGTGGCGGCGGTGGGTCCACGAGCTTCGCGATCCGCATCTGGCGCACTCGCAGGAATGGGCCGCGGTCATCCATCGCGCCTACGGGCACGAGCCGCTGTACCTCGCCTCCGATGACGGCTCCGGACGGGCTGGCGTTCTGCCCGCCTTCATCGTCCGCAGACCGCTCTTCGGAACGGCCATCACGTCGATGCCGTTCCTCGACGGCGGCGGTCCTTGCGGTGCCTCGAGGGAAGTCGAACAAAGGCTCGTCGAGTCGCTCATCACGGAGGCGCGCTGCCTCGGCGCTCGCCTGGTCGAGCTTCGCTGCAGCCGCCGTCTGAACTTCCCGTGGGAGCCGGCAGAGCACAAGGTCAACCTGACGCTGCCCCTGCCGAATGCCGAGCATCTGTGGCGCACGCTGGATGGCAGCGTCCGCAACCAGGTTCGCAAGGCCGAGCGATCCGGCCTGTCCGTCGACTTCGGGGGAGCGGAGAAGCTGGACGCCTTCTACTCCATCCTGGCGATTCGGATGCGCGAGCTCGGGTCGCCCGTCCACGATCGCGCGTTCTTCCGTGACATCGTGCGCGAGTTCGGCGCGCAGGCCCGCGTCGCGCTCGTGCGGAAAGGCGGCACGCCGATCGGTGCGCTGCTCGCGCTCGGCTTCAGGCACACGTTGACCGTGCCATGGTCCTCGTGCCTCAGCGAGCACCGGACGCTCTGCTCGAACATGCTGCTGTACTGGGAAACGATCCGCACCGCCTGCATCGAGGGGTTCCGCCGGTTCGACTTCGGGCGCTCGAGCCGCGGGTCGAGCACCTATCGCTTCAAACGACAGTGGGGCGCCGTCGAGAGCCCGTTGTTCTGGTACACGATTCCGATTCACGGCCGCGTGCGGCCGTTCTCGGCGGACGAGGGACGGCTCGCCACGTACCTGACGAATGCGTGGCGGCACCTGCCGTTGACCGTCACCCGCGGGGTGGGCCCCCGCATCCGCAGGTACCTCATTCAATGACCCTCCGTGTGGCATTCATCGGGTCGGGCCGGATGGCTCGCCATCATCTTGGCGCGCTGAGGCAGCTCGCAGCTGCCTCCGCCGTGGTCGGCGTTCACGATCGGGCGAGCGGCTGCGCCGAACAGTTCGCCGCGATCGCGGGGGCACGAGCCTATCCGTCGATCGCGGCCCTGCTCGGGGACGCACGCCCCGACGTGGTACACGTCTGCACGTCTCCGGACGCTCATTTCGAGGCCGCTGCGGCGGCGCTCGCCAGCGGCGCGCATGTCTATGTCGAGAAGCCGTTCGCGGTGACGATGGGGGACGCGGCGCGGCTGCTGGACATCGCGCGCGCCCGCCGAGTGATCGTCTGCGCCGGACATCAGCTGCTCCGCGATCCGGCGTTCGAGGCGCTCGTCGCACGCACCTCCGAGCTCGGGACACCCGTGCAGATCGACAGCCATTTCGCGTTTCGTCCCGCCGGCGCGTCGGCCGAACACCGCGGCGCCCGCATGCTCGCGCGGCAGCTGGTGGACATCCTCCCGCATCCGCTCTATGTCCTGGTGGCCATGCTGGAGCGCGTGACCCGCGGAGACCGCGCGATCGATCTTGCCTGGAGTCATGCGAGCCCGACCGACCTTCAGGCCGTGCTCCGCGCCGGCGACGTCCCTGGGCGCCTCTCGGTCAGCCTGCGCGCGCGGCCGGTTGCCTCGTCTCTGACCTTCACGGGCACACGCGGCTCCGTCACGTGTGACTTCGTACGCTCCGTCGTGATCGGCGCCGGCAACGCGGGGACCGAACCACTCGAAAAGATCCTGAACCCGATGATGGAGGGTGCGCAGCTGCTCACGCGCACCGCGCTCAGCCTGGGTCGCCGCGTGCGCTCCGGCGCGTCCTATCCCGGCCTGGCCGAGCTGCTCGGGGCGTTCTACGAGGCGGTTGCGGCGGGCGAGCCGTCGCCAATCGCGCCGTCCCACCTTCTTCGGGTCACCCAGATCTTCCAGCAACTGGTCGCGCGGATCGATGCTGCGGCAGATCGCGTGTCACGTCTGCGGGTGGCAGCGCGCGCGGATCGCGCCCCACGTGTGACAGTCGTGACCGGTGCGCGCGGGTTCCTGGGCGCCGAGATCGCCCGGGCGCTGGCTGACGTGCGCGGCATCGGACGCGATGGATGGCCGGACACGCCGCACCTGCGCGAATGGGTCGTTGCCGACCTGAGCACGGGCCTGTCGCCCGAGGCGCTCTCCGGCGCAGATGTCGTGGTACATGCGGCGGCGGAGACGTCGGGCGGGTACGAGGCCCATCAGCGCAACACCATCGACGCAACCCGGCACCTTCTGCGCGCGATGCACGCGGCTTCTGTCCGGCGTCTCGTGCTCGTGAGCAGCCTGTCCGTGCTGAGACCGCCCCGGACGGCGTGGGAGCGCCAGGACGAAGGCACGGCGCGGCCTCGCGATCCGCGTCGCTTCGGTGCGTATACGTGGGGCAAGTGTGTCCAGGAGGAACTGGTCGAGCGCGAAGCCGCCGCGCTCGGAATTTCCACGCGGATCGTCCGGCCCGGCGCGCTCGTTGATTTCACCGATCCTGCGCTGCCCGGCCTGCTGGGACGGCCGCTCTTCGGCCGCTGGCACCTCGGCCTCGGCGGCCCGCGACTGCCGATCGCGGTCTGCGACGTCAGGCAGTGTGCCGAGGCGATCGCGTGGTGCGTCTCGCACTTCGAGCAGGCGCCTCCCGTGGCGCACCTGATCGATCCGGCGCTCACGACGCGCCGCGCGTTCGTCGCGCGCCTCCGCGCTGGCGGATGGAACGGACGCCTGATCTGGGCGCCGATCAGCCTCGTCTCGCTGGGTGTCAGCACTGCCCGGCTGTTTGGCTCGATCGTCCACGGCCGGCTGCCCGAGCGGCTCGCCGTCTGGTCGGTTCTCCGGCCCCGGCGTTACGACCTGCGCCTGTCGAAGGCGCTGCTCGACGCGGCCCGCGAGACCACGCCGACGGTCGATATCGACGCAATCGACGTCGACGTGCGCCTCGAAGCTGTCACCTAACGCGTTCATGAACCGACGTGGGGGCCGGCTTCAGCCGGCCCTCAGGCGGACCTGAAGGTCCGCCTCTACGAAATCAGATCGTGTGTTGGGTGTTCGTAGAGGCCGGCCTTCGGGCCGGCCTGGACATCGACACAAGGAGGCCCTGAAACCAGGCGCCAGCCACATCGACATGTCTCAGAGCAGCA
>DATDHP010000156.1:0-10687 GCA_036521515.1 Vicinamibacterales bacterium | reverse complement strand
AGCGCGTCCCGGTAGTTCGCCACGTCCATGCGCCTTTGATGCTCCCCAATGCCAAGCCCTTTCAGGGACCGGCAACTAGCGATCTTAACACGTCCATAGAGCCTCTTCCCTATTCGGCGCGGAGCGTGGCGAGCGGCTTGTGCCTGAGCACGTCGAGGCTCGCCAGCACGCCTATCGCGGCGACGAACACTGCCGTCGTCACGATGCCGGTCATCGTAATGCCGGGCATCGGCTGCCAGTCGAGTTCCAGGGCGAAGCGTGCGACGGCCCAGCTCAGCGCGATGGCGCCAATGGATCCGACCGTGCCGGCGATCGCGCCAAGCACTCCGTACTCGAGCAGCAGCATGGCGGCAATCAGGCGGCTGCTGGCGCCAAGGGTTTTCAGGATGGCGGCTTCGTAGACGCGCCTGAACTTGGTCATCGAGACCGCGCCGATCAGAATCAGGCTCCCGCTGAACAGCACCAGTCCGCCGACAACGGTGACCGCCAGGGTGACGTTGTTGACGAGGCTCTGAATCGTGTCGAGCACTTCGCGCAGGTCGATGACCGACACGTTGGGATAGCCGTTGACGACCGCGCGCTGCATCACGGCCCGCGTCTTCTGATCGCGCGGCGCCCTGACCGACGCGATGAACGTGTGCGGCGCGTTGTCGAACGTCCCCGGCCTGAAGACGATCATGAACCCGCCCGCCCGGAAGTCACGAAAATCCACCTCGCGGAAACTCGTCACGCGGGCGCTGATGATCCGGCCGAGCACGTCGAAGCGCATCTCGTCGCCCACCTGGATGTTGAAGCGGCGCTGCAGGCTCTCTTCGATCGAGACCTCCGCCTGGCCGGCCGGCACAGGCGTGGGTTCCCACCACGTGCCGTCGACCAGCTCCTCGTTGGCCTCCATGTTGGGCCGGTACGTCACGGTGAATTCGCGCGAGAGACCGCCGCGCCCCCTGATCTCTTCGTAGCTCTCTAGATTGACTTCGCGGCCTCGTACGCCGACGATGCGCGCGCGCAGCACCGGGATGAGGCGGGGCGGCCCGTCCTGACCGTTCTCGCGGTCGATCAGCGCCATCACGCCTTCACGCTGACCAGACTGGATGTCCATGAGAAACATGTCCGGCGCGTCCTCGCCCACCTGGATGGCGAAATCCTGAAGCAGGTTCGCCTGCAACGTCCGGACGCCCAGAATGAAGAAGGTGCCAAGCCCGACCGCGAGGAGAATCACGCGTGTCTGGTTGCCAGGTCGCGCGATGTGCAACACGGCCTGGCGCAGCGCGAACGACCGCGCATACCGCAGTGGCTGGACCGCACGGACGAGTGCGATGCCGGCGAGGTGCAGCACGAACGCCACCGCCACGAACCCACCAGACAGCAGCAGGCCGACTTCGAGCGAGCCGGCCTGCCAGGATGCGACGGCCACGAGCGAGCCGGCGACCGCGGCGGTTACCCCCCACTTCAGCCAGTCGAAGGTCGCCTGCGGCGGGATATCCTGACGCAGCAGCAACGACGGCTTGACGTGGCGCACCTCGAGGAGCGGGACGAGCGAGAACAGCAGCGATACGAGCAGTCCGACGGCAAGGCCCTGCGCGACGGCACCCGCGGTCAGACCGTATTCCACATTCAGCATCTGCGCGAGCTCGCCGGCAAGTGTGGGAATGGCGGCAACCGCCATCCCCGCGAGCGCCACGCCGAGCAGGCTTCCGGCGAGGCCGAGGAGCAAGACCTGCGTCATGTACACCGCCAGTACCTGGCGCGAGGTCGTCCCCACGCACTTCAGGATGGCGATGCTCCGGACTTTCTGCTGGACGAACACGCGAGTGACGCTGGATACGCCGATCCCGCCGAGGATCAGCACGACGAGCCCGACAAGGCTCAAGTAGTTCTCGGTCCGCGTCAGGTTGTCACCCATCCGATCCTGGCTGCGCTTGTAGGTGCGAACGCTGACGAACTCGTTGACGAAGGCGGCGTTCAGGTCCCTTTGCAGGTCGTCGAGCGCCACGTCCGGTACGCGCACCAGCATCTCGTAGTCGGCGCGCGTCCCGAACGTGAGGAGCCCCGTGCTCTCGAGATCCGCGTGATCGATGAAGATGCGCGGACCCAGCGTGAAGACGCCCATGCTCCGCCCGGGTTCCTTCGCGACGACGCCACGGATTTCGAAGGCCTGCGATCCGATGAGCACCTCGTCGCCGACCTCCAGGTCGAGCTGCGCCAGCAGCTCGGGACGGACGAGCGTCCCCCGGTTGCGCAGCAGCTCGTGTGAATACGGGACGCCGTCGCGGAGCGTCAGCGAGCCCTGGAGCGGGAACTGCGGCTGGACCGCATACAGCTCCGCCATCTTCAGCCCGGGGGGGCCGTTCGGCCGCACGATCGTTTCGACCTCGATCGCCTCGGACTGCGCGATGATGCGCCCGGCGCGCTGTTCGCGGTCGAGCACTTGTCGCACGGCCGGCGTGAGCGGTCTGTCGGACTGCACCCGCATGTCGGCAGCGAGCAGGAAACGCGCCTCGCGCGTGAGCGCCCCGCGCACGCTCTGGATGACCGACCGGAGGGCGACAATCGACGCGACGCCGATCGCGATGCAGACGAAGAAGAACAACAGCCGTTTCCACGAGGCGCGGATCTCCCGCAGCGCCATCCTGAGGATGAAGGTCATGGCAAGGCCTCTGCCGGCGTCTGCACGGGCCGGCCGTCACGAAGCACGAGACGTGTGTCAGCAAGCGCCGCCAGTTCCGGGTCATGGGTCACGAGGATCATCGTGGTCCGGCGGTTCTTCCGGACGCTGATCAGCAGCTCCAGGATGTGGTGCCCGGTCGTCGAGTCGAGGTTGCCGGTGGGCTCGTCGGCGAGCACGATCGGCGGATCGTTGGCCAACGCGCGGGCTATCGCCACCCGCTGCTGTTCGCCGCCGGAAAGCTGCGACGGGTAATGGTGCCCGCGGTCGGCCAGCCCGACTTCCTCGAGCAGCCGGCGCGCCCGCGGCACGGCGTCGCGGCGCCTGGCGATCTCCATCGGCACGAGTATGTTCTCGAACGCGGTCAACGACGGCACCAGGTGAAAGAACTGGAAGACGAAGCCTATCTTCTCGCCGCGCAGCTTCGCAAGGCTGTCTTCGGTCAGCTTGGTGATGTCCACGCCGTCGATGACGATTTCGCCGGTCGTTGGCGAATCGAGCCCGGCCAGCAGGCCGAGCAGCGTCGACTTGCCGCTGCCGGACGGTCCCAGAATCGCCACGAACTGTCCCGGCCGAATCGAGAAGTCCAGCGAGTGCAGAATGGTCAGCGGACGGTCTCCGCTCATGACCGTCTTGGAGACTCCGCGCAGCTCAATCACCGGGGATCAGTCCTGCTTCTCGAGCACCGGCTCGAGCGCCCGCCACACGGTCTCGGCGATGATTCGCGAGCCGGCGGCGTTGGGGTGGATGCCGTCCGGGAGGTTCAGGCTCGGGTTGCCGGCCACGCCTTCCAGGTAGAACGGCACGAAGGGGACATCGTGCTCCTTGGCCAGCTCGCGGAAGACCTGACGGAACTCGCTCGTGTACAGCGGACCGTAGTTCGGCGGCGCCTCCATGCCGGTCAGGATCACCGTGATGCGGCGTTGCTTCGCGCGCGTGATGATCTCGGTCAGGTTCTGCTTCAGCTGGGACACGGGCAAGCCGCGCAGGCCATCGTTGCCACCCAATTCGACGACGAGTACCGACACCGTGCCCTCGAGCGACCAGTCCAGGCGGCTCAGGCCACCGGCCGACGTGTCTCCCGAGACGCCGGCGTTCACGACCTCGTACCGATAGCCTTCCGCATTCAGCCGCGCCTGAATGAGTGCCGGGGCGGCCTCCGCGCGCGCAAGGCCGTATCCCGCCGTGAGGCTGTCGCCAAGAAAGACGATGCGAGGGAGCGTCGCTGCCGATTCAGTGGATGCCGGCCGCGATGAGGCGACCGCGGCGGCGGCCGGGGGCGTGCGCTCGATGTCGCCCCGGCCGCAGGCTGCGGCCAGGAGGGTGACTGTGCCGATCCAGAGGAATGCGAAACGGGCCATGTGCTTGAGACTCATTATGTTATAAGACTCTGACGTTCGAGTCCCTTCAGACATCTCCTGAGGCCTGAGTCGTGATACATGAAGCAAATTTCTGATGGTTCGCCTTAGGAGCTGTCTTAGGCGCGGCCGCCGCAGCGGCCGCGCATCTAGTAGCGAAGATCCGCCGATCTCGTCGGTTTGCGGAGCTTCGCTACCGTTCCTGCCTGTCGAGGCCTCCGTGATCGACTTCACGCTTGATACTGCTGCCATTGCCGTACCGTTTCAGAAGGCGCTCACCCGCCTGGAGGAGATCAGGTTCGCCGACGCGTTATGGGCGCGTCGCCCCGACGTCTGGACGGACGACGCGGCGACGCAGGCGAAAATCGCCAACCGGCTTGGCTGGCTGAACGCGATCGAGTTCGTCCGACCCCACCTCGCGCGCCTGAGGGCGTTTGCGGACGCCGTCAGGCAGGAGGCGTTCACCGACGTCGTCCTGCTCGGAATGGGCGGGTCGAGCCTGGCGCCCGAAGTCATGCGCCGCGTCATCCGCGTCGCCCCCGGGCGCCCACGCTTCCGTGTGCTTGACTCCGTCGACCCCGACGCGGTGCGCAACGCGATGGCGAACGCCGGCACGTCGCTTTTCCTCCTGGCCAGCAAGTCTGGCTCGACGATCGAGCCGAACGTCATGGCCGCCGAAGCGCAGCGACGCCTTCGTGAGGCAGACATCGCCCCGTGGGGCTCTCGCTTCGTGGCCATCACGGACGAGAGCACGCCCGCCCACCACCGTGCACAGGCCGAGCAGTTCCGGGACATCTTCATCAACCCGTCCGACATCGGCGGACGCTACTCGGCGCTGTCCTTTTTCGGGATGGTTCCCGCTGCCTTGATGGGGATCGACCTCGAGGCGCTGCTGACCCGCGCATCGGCTATGGCCGACGCATGCCGCGTCCCGGTGCCCCTGGCGAACCCGGGGCTTGCTCTCGGCGCCTTCATGGGGGCCGCGGCGCTCGCGGGGCGGGACAAGCTGACGCTCCTGGTCCCGGAGCCGCTCGAGTCGTTCGGTCTGTGGGTCGAGCAACTCGTGGCCGAGAGCACGGGCAAGGAGGGGAAGGGCGTGATCCCAATCGCCGGAGAGTGCCCGGACGCGCTCTTCGGACCCGATCGGGCCGTCGTCGCAGTCCACGTTGGGGACGAGGCACCTCGAGGCGTCGAGCGCGCCGCCGCGGCGGGCGTCCCGTTGATCCGGATCACCCTGCCTGATGCCCTCGCACTCGGCGCTGAATTTTTCCGCTGGGAAGTGGCGACCGCCACCGCGGGGCTGTTGGTCGGGATCAATCCGTTCGACGAGCCCAACGTCCAGCAGGCGAAGAATGCAACCGGGGCGCTTCTCGAGACTTACGCGGCGCAGCAGCGCCTCCCGATGCCCGAGCCGCACGCGCGGATCGAGGGCGCGCTGCTCACGCTGAGCAACCCCGCCCAGGAGCGGCTGTCGAGCGCCGACGCGCTCGCGTTTCTGCGCGGCGCGTCGCCCGGTGATTACGTCGGTCTGCTCGCGTACCTCCCTCCCGACGACCCGACGTTCGCTGACGCCTGTACAGGCGCGCGCGGCGCGATCGGAACACGCACGTCATGCGCCACCATGTTCGGATACGGCCCGCGGTACCTGCATTCGACGGGACAGCTCCACAAGGGCGGTCCGAATACCGGGATCTTCATCATCGTCACCGCGGAGGTCGATGAGGATCTGCCGATCCCGGGGGAGCCGTTTTCCTTCTTCGTACTCGAGATGGCGCAGGCCATCGGTGACTTCCAGTCTCTCGACAGAACGGGCCGCCGCGCGCTCCACATGCACCTGCCCCGGCGGGACCCTGGCCTCCTCGCGCACGTCATCGAGGCGCTCGCCTGCCATTCGTGATTCGTGATTCGCGATTCGTGATTCCACTTTGGTGATTAGGCCGGCTGAAGGCGGCCCAGAATCACGAATCACGAATCACGAATCACGAATCACGAATGATTAGGTGCACCTTGTATACTTCGTAACGTGGCGACCGCATCGGTGCACTCCACGCTCGCCCGCGCGAACGCGGCCCTCGATCGCGGCCGCGGAGCTGAAGCGGCGCACTTGTTGTCGCCCAGCTTCCGGGCGGGCGCGCACTCACGTGAAGACGAGCTCGCGGTCCGCTCCGCCCTGGCCGAAGCGTGGCTCCTCCAGGACGATCTCGTGCAGGCCGCCGCCGTTCTCGGCCGGGCGCCGGATGTGCTCAGGGAGCCGATTCCGGACGCGCAGCTCTCGACGCTGTGGCGGCTTCATGGCCGGATCACCTTCGCGCGCGGCGAACAGTCGCGCGCTATCGCGCTGCATTCCCGTGCCCTGAAGCATGCCGAGCTCGCGCACGAGTCACGTGCGATCGGACTCGCCCACTACGAGCTGGCGCTCTGCTACAAGCAAGTTGGCGACTCGGGCATCGTTCGCGAGCACCTGACCGAGGCGGCCTCTGCGCTGCATGCGGCTGGCGATCGGCGGCACCTCGCGTTGGTACATTCGCTGTCGGCCGTACTGCTCGCCCAGTCGGGCCGCACCGACGAAGCCAGTACCGCCCTCCGGCAGGGCGAGCGCCTTGCGATGGCTATCCAGGCCGACGACGTGCTCGCCGGGATCGTGCACAACCAGGCCAATGTCGCGCTGATGCGCCACCACCACGAGCAGGCGCTCGCACTGGCCGAGCGGAGCGTGGCGCTGCACGAAAACCTCGGGTCCGGCCACGGCCTCGCGGTGGCGCTCGCGACCCTCGGGCAAATCTTCGTTCAGCTTGGGGACCTCGAGCGTGCCGAGCAGATCCTCACGAGGACGCTCGACGTGCGCAGCTCCGTCCAGTTCCACGAGACGACGGGCGCCGTGTACGACACCCTCGCGCAGATTCACCTGATGCGGGGCTCGTACGAACGCGCGGAGGAATACCTCCGGCACGCGAGCGAGGCCTACGGCGCGTACGGCACGACCATGAAGTGGTACGAATGGTCGTTGAAGGTACTGGGCGTGAAGGTCGCCATCCGCCGGGAGGCCTACGACCTGGCCATCCAGATGGCGCAGGATTTGGCGCTGGCGCCTGGCGTCCCGCCGGCCGAAGCCATCCAGGCCGACCTCGCGGCCTGCGAGGCGCTCGTGGCCGCGGACCGCATCGACGAAGCCGCCGCGCGGCTGGAGACCTGCGAGGCACGGCTGGATCCCCGCGCCGCGCCCGCGACGTGGGGCGAGTTCCTGCGCATCCGCGGAATGGTCCACGAGCGTTCCGGTCGCAAGTCGGCGGCGCATCATGACTTTGCCCAGAGCGCGAACGTCTTCGACCTGCTCGGAGAACGTTACCAGGCCGGGTTGAGCCAGTTCGCGCTCGGCCGCCTCGCGGTCCAGGCGGGCACCCGCCACGCGGCCGAACGATACCTGGAGCAGGCGAAGTCCGTATTCGCGGCGCTCGGCGCGCAACGCGATCTCAACGAGGTCGAGCGCGCGCACGAGGAACTTTCCGCAGCGCCGCGTGTCCCAATCGTGTCGTCGCCGGCCGACGTCGACGAAGCGGTCGTCCGCCGCCTGGTCGAAGCGGCTATTCTGCCCGAGCTCCTTGCCCGCGAAACGGCGACAGCGCTGCTCGAAACCACCGATGTCGATGCAGCCGTGGTCTTTGTGGCCACACCGGGCGGCGAGGTACGGGTTCTCGCCGGCGCCGGGTGCGACACGGCCGTGGCACGGGCACTCGCGCGGAGCGCGTCTCAAGGCGGGGGGACGGGGACCTACGGTTCGGGGCTCATGGTGACCGAGTCGCTGGGACGGGACTTCGACGGGACGCGGGCGTGCACGATCATTACGCCCGAACGGCTGAGTGAGGACACGACGCGGCGTCTCCGGATGTTTGCCGCCGTCGCTCGACAGGGGTTCGAGCTGTGCGGCGCGCGGGAGCGCCCGCCGCAGGCCGTCGAACAAGGCAGTGAGCGGCCCCTGGAGCCGCTCTTCCCCGGGTTCATCTGCGCCAGCGCCGCGATGAACCGCGTGGCCGAACAGATTCAGCGCCTGCAGGGTCACGACCTCACGGTGCTCATCACGGGTGAAAGCGGCACTGGGAAGGATCTCGTGGCTCGCGCCATCCACGGCGGGTCGCCTCGCATGTCGGCGATGTTCCTGCCCTACAACTGCACGACAACGACCCGTGAGCTGGCGGACAGCCAGCTGTTCGGTCATCGCCGCGGCAGCTTCACCGGCGCGATCACGGACCAGCAGGGGCTTATCCGCTCCGCCGCGGGCGGTACCTTGTTCCTCGACGAGATCGGCGACCTGCCGCTCGATATCCAGCCAAAGCTGCTGCGCTTTCTGGAACAGGGCGAGATCATGCCGGTCGGCGAAGCGCGGCCCCAGGCCGTGGACGTCCGGGTACTGGCGGCCACCAACGCGGACCTCGAGCAGCGCGTTGCCGATGGAAAGTTCCGCGAGGATTTGTATTACCGCCTCAGCGTCATCCGCATCCACGTGCCGCCGCTGCGCGAACGCCGCGAGGAGATTCCCCATCTCTCCACGTTCTTCCTCCGTGAGGCGTGTGAACGGCTGGGCAAGCCCGACGTGCATTTGAGCTCCGCCACTCTCGATCTGTTCGCCCGCTACTGGTGGCCCGGCAACGTCCGCCAGTTGCGCAACGAAATCCAGCGGGCTGTCGCCATGAGTCCAGCGGGTGGGACGATTGCCCCAGATCACCTTTCCGCCGATCTCGCCGCACCCTCCCCTCCGGGGATGGCCGCTGTGTCCGCCGGCCGTGCAACCATCCCTCGAAATCTGGCGGCGGCAGTCGAGGAAGTCGAGCGGGAACTCATCTCGGCGACACTGCAGCGCACGAGCGGTAACATTTCTGAAACCGCGCGTGTACTTGGACTTACGCGCCGAGGCCTGTATCTGAAGATGCGGCGGCTGGGGTTGGATGGCGCTCCTGCGGATACATAGTAATCAGGTATACAGGTCTATGGCTACAAGGTAATCACACCTTCCTTCCATCCTGGGAGGCCCGTTCCCGGCTTGGCCAAGCAAAATCAACAGGTTAGCGCAGGTCTTGCCTGGCGAACTGACTCGAGCGACACGGCCCCGACATTGATTGTGCGAATCGTGCTCACCAAACTTCCCTCTCAGGGGGCTGATTGTGATTCACACCGTCGCTGCTTCTTCACCTGCCAACCAGCCCGCGCTGGATCCTCGGCGCATCGGCAACCGCAGGAAGGTGCGCGTTCCAGGGCGCCTCACCTGGCGGGATGCCAGTGGCACGCTCCGCTTCGTCTCCGTCGTCACGCGTGACGTGAGCGAAGTAGACGCGTTCGTCGAATGCCAAGTGCCCGCGTCGATTCCGCTTTACCGCCTGGTGCATTTCCAGGTCGAGCGGCCCGCCCGCGGGACGGGTGAGCTGCCCGCCGTGCTGCAGCAGGGGAAGGTGTTGTCGGCGATTTACCGCGTGGGGCCCTACAAAACCTCAACGGGCACTCCGCAGGGGTACGCGCTGCGGTTGCTCGTGGAGCCGGCTCGTGTGTCGTCGGCCCCCAGCATCCGCCGCACAGCGGACGTCGATCTCAAGGCAGCGGCAAACTGAGTCAATGGTGCGGGCGTTGGCTCCGTCAGCCCTCGCGTTTCCTCCAATACCTCGCCAAGCCGAGCCATAACAGATCGGGCGGCGCGGAAGCCTGATATGAGGCCACTTGCGACTCGGTCATGTGCCGGCGCAACTCGCGCCGCAGGCGTTCGGCGAATTTCCTGGCCCGCTCCTCATCCGTTCCCGGCTCTCTTAACGATGTTCTGACGATGGCCGCCAGCTCCTCGAGATGCTCGAGGAGCGCCTGCAGGTGTGGACGCACCGGTGCGGCGGGCCCGAAATGCGTCAGGAACATCGTTTCCGGTGACCAGCGCTCCAACTGGGCGACGCTGGACTGCCACAACTCGAGATCGATGTCGGGCGGCGGCGTCGGCGGCAGCACATAGCCTCCATCGACGCACATGCCGGCCACGTCACCCACGAACGCAACGCCGCTTCCGCGATCGAAATAGCTCACGTGGTGCGAGGCATGGCCGGGGGTGTACGCCACCTCGAAGGACCGGCCGCCCGCCTGGATGCGTTCGCCGCCCGACAGCATCACGATGCTGGCCGCGGGGACCGCAGCGAACTCTCCCCAGAGCCGGTCCATGTCGGCCCCATACAGGCGGGTGGCGCTGGCCAGGAGCTTTGCAGGATCGATCAGATGGGTCGCGCCGCGCTCGTGCACATGCACCCGGATTCCGGGATGGCGCCGCACGAGCGTGCCAGTGGAGCCCGCGTGATCGAGGTGGATGTGCGTGAGGAGGACATCCGTGACGTCGGCGACGCGCAGTCCGTGCCCGTCCAAACCCATTTCGAGAGCGTGGAGACAGCTAGAGGGACCGGGATCGATCAGCGCGACCGCGCCCGAGGCTCTCACGATAGCGGTTGCAATGGCGTTGGGGCGTCCCAGGAAATCCAGGTCGACGTAGGCGATGCCAGGCGCCACCGGCGTAGCACGCGAGGTCATGTGGTGGAACGGATTATACTGAGGGACCGCCCATGTCACAGCCTGATTCCGGAGCCGTGCTGACGGCGGTGGCCCGCCTCGTGGCCGAATCCCCGTCGCTCAGCGACGTCGTCACGCG
>DATDHP010000155.1:0-4245 GCA_036521515.1 Vicinamibacterales bacterium | reverse complement strand
TATAGCGCAGCCCGACGATGGCCGTCAGCGCAAAGCCGGCTATCGACACGGCCGCGAACAGCGCGACCGTGGCGTACAGCACGCGCAGATCGCGCCCGACGAGCCCGCCGTCGACGAGCGTCTTGGTGAGGTACGGAATCGTGAGCGTGAGAGCGGTATTCAGCCCGCTGAGGAGGACGACCAGCGCCAGTCGTCGCCAGTAGGGAGCGAGATAACCAAGCGCGCGTCGAAATTCGCGTGACATCGAGATGTAGGTCCCACCTTCACGTCGGGCAGGCGCCCGCGCTGAAAGGTCTCGCGAGCGCTGCGCTCAAAGCCTGGCGAACGCCCGAGCTGAAGCCCGGGCCTACTGCTGTACAGACATCAGCGCCAGCACGGCGTACGCGGTGGCCGCGTCGCTCATGAACCGGCCTGCGTCCGACGCGGGATCCCGCTGCTTGTTCAGCGACGTCGCCGACCACCGGCCCGTAGCCTTGTCCTGGTGGTCGACCAGCCACCGCAGACCTTTCTGAACGCGGGGCTGGGTGGGCGGCACTCCGGCGTGCTGCAGCGCCAACGTCGCCAGGCCTGTGGCGTAGCCGTCGCTGTGGGTGTCCTGCGCGCTGCCGTCCGTCCGCTGCCAGGGGCCCAGGGACGACATGCTCCATCCCCCATCGGCCCCTTGCTTGCTGAAGGCCTCCGCCACCAGAACATCACGCTGCTCGGGTGTCAGGATGCCCGTCAGGTTCGCCGAGGCCCAGAGAAGCATCAGGCGGTTGAAGGCAGGTTGCCGCTCGAGCTGCCTGGTAAGATAGCCGCGCAACGCGTTGACGTTGTCCTGAATATCCGGGCTCGATGCGTAGCCGTCGGGTGCCATCCCGAGCGCGACGGCCGCGAGCGTCGCGCCAAAGTAGGGAGACGCGACCCCTTCCCACGGCTCGAGACGAAAATACAGCCACGCCCAGGCGCCGGTCAGCTCGCCGGTCCTCATCTGCAGCGCCCAGAGATTCGAGAAGGCGAGGCGCAAGTCGTGGCTGAGCGTGCCGTCGCTCGAATCCCGACGCGCGAGGATCACCGCATTCAGGATCGCCTCCGTTCCGCGCGATTCAGCGGTCTTGGGCAGGCCTCGCGTCTGATCGGGGTAATACGGCGCCACGTCCTTCCACGCCCTGACCCGCTTCACCACATCGCCAATCAGCTTCGTCTCGGTGGCCGACGGCCCGCGTTCGTTCAATCGCGGGCGGAGAGCCGGGCGGGCGAGCGCATACGGGAGCGCAGTGTGACACGACACGCAGGCCGTGCCTTCGCGTGCTGCCGACGGGTAATCAAACCACCACGCTTGCCGCTCGTCGAGGTAGGCGGCCGCCGCTTCTGGATTCCACGAACCGATTCCATCGCCCTGCATGTGCGACGTGGCGGGTACCAGGGCCGCCATCAGGCATGCGGAGAGGAGCACGGCGATGAATTGACTCTTCACTTCCCGCTTCTCACTTCTGGCTTTGCGTCCGGGGCACGACATAGAACTGGGTCGTGACGTCCCCCGGCAGAGTGATCGTGCGCAGATACTTGTACGACGACCCGTCGTAGATATCGATCGTGTCGCCGGCGTTGTAAATGTACAGGAGCTGACCGTTCGAGCTCGTTTTCAATGACATGCGCGGCCGGCCGTCGAACTCCGCGCGCGAGATGACGCGGCGCTTCTCGAGGTCGAAGGTCCAGAACTGATAGCGGCCCACATTCGATTCCAGACCGTATCCTCGCTTCCTGTCCGGGGCGAGCGCAAAGTTGACGCCTCCGGCGGGACCGAGCGTATAGAACTCGAGATCTCGCTTGCTCAAGTTGATCCGCGCCACACCCATCATGCGGCGATGCTGCACGGGATCTTCAACCGTGAGCGTTGTCGTGAGGTAGCCGGGTTCGTCGTTCACGGTGTCGAGCCCGCCGAACCCGCCGAAGGTCATGCTCACCTGACCGAGGCCTTCTTCGAGGCTCGACAGCTCCCACTTGTCGACTTCGGTGAAACGCTCCGTTTCGAAGATCCTGATGTCGTTCCCGAGAAAGTACAAGAGCCCGCCGTCGGGCGAGAACATCAGGTTGGCGTTGTCCTGCTCCTGTCCATCCGGCCATGGAATGGTTCGCGTGACCTTGTGCTCCTTCAGATCGTACTGCTGCAGAGTGGAGGGGCCGATTTCCACGCGATCGCGCTGCTTCGTCGCCGTTCGCGTCAGCATGATCGCGTAGCGATGCGTCGGATCGGGCTCCAACGAGGCGATGCGGACCCGCGTGTCGCCCTCAGTCAACTTGAACGTATCGATCGTCGTCCGCGAGGCGATGTCGATGATCTCGACGTTCTCCGAAGTGGCATCGATGATATAGAAGCGTTGGCGATCCCTCGAGAGGCCCATGCGGCGGGGAATGCCGCTCTTGACCTGAATGGTGCCAGCTATTCTCTCGGTCGCTTCATCGATGATCCAGATCACGTTCGGATAGCCGCCGATATACAGCGTGCCGTTGCCGCCCGTGGGGTGCGGTGGTCGTTGCGCAACGGCACCGGAGCTCGCCAGCGTGAGCACCGCCAGACTCACAAGACATGCACTCACCAAGACGCTCCGTGCACGCAGCGTCATCGTCCAACCTCTCGCGGCGCCCAATCGATATACACAGGCACGGTGACCAGCAGATGCGCCCGCGCGCGCACCGGCCTGGCGGACGAATCAGCGCCCGCCGGCGTGTAGGCCGCGACGACCCACACGTCACCGATATTGTTGCGATTGCCGGAGCGCCTGGGATTCGGCCCGTCGATGTTCGGCACGAACAGACCGCTCTGGCTCAGCTCGCCGACGAACTGGATGTCATCGTCTTTGAATGTCGCCGTGTATTCTTCGAGGCTCCAACGGACATCGAGCGGGCCCAGATCGAGATCGTCTCCGCCTCCGGGCTTGCCGTCCGGTCCATTGCTGACGCCCCTGGCTTCGAATTGCTCGAGCCGAGCGGGGAACGCCGCGCCGCCGACTCGCGCCATCCCGGCCTGCGGCACCACCTTGATACCGTCGATCCTGGAGTAGACGGCCACTGCCGCTGATTTCGTGGATCCGCCGACCGACACGTCGCGCGGTCCGATGCGCGCGTCAGCGGCGACGTCCACCTCGACGGTGATGAGGTCGGCCGCCGTTGTCACCACGCGCGACACGTTCACGCCCTGTCCGAAGTCGATGCCGGCGGGCGCGACCGTCTGCGGCAGATTCGCACCGTAGATGCGCACGCGCTGGCTGGTTGAGGACGTCTTCAGGGAGCTCACGTCGGTCCCCATCACGGTCGGGTCGTTCGCCACGCGACGGAGCGTAATATCGATGCCGGTTTCATCGTGTGCGCCGGTGAACCAGCGCCCTTTGATTTCCTGTCCACTGCGCTCGATGAACGCGACCTCACGCCACGTGCCCGGGTCGTCGGGCGTGTCGGCCGATCGTCCGCGCCATTGGAATCCCGCGTACACAACCGCCCGGCTGCGGCGCGTCACCGTCTGGCCGGTTCGCGTGTAGACAAAGCGGCCATCGGTGAGGAATCCATCCGGCGCATCGGGCCGTTCGGAAATCGTCACCTCGCCGTAGAGCGGTCCCTTGCCGATCTCGTACCCGGCAAGCGCCCAGCGGCCCGACAGGCGTGGCGTCCGCATCGCAGCCGACCACGCGGCCCATTCCGCTGACATCAGCGGAAACGCGCCCGCGAGATGGTCCTGCGCTCTTTCGTATGGCTGTCGGTTATCGGCTCCCCGGCCTCCTTGCCCGCTCCCTCCACGTGCGCCCGGAGCATCGCCCCGGCCGCCCGCCGCAGCGCCGCTTGCGCCGGCCGCAGCGACGCCGCCACCGCCACCGCCCCCGCGGCGGAAACCGCCGGACGCCCCGTCGATTCCCGGGTAGTAGTAGCGATGCATGGCGAGCAGCTCGACCCACTCCTGCGTGGTCCGCCGTTCGCTGATGACGCGGCCCATGGAGTGGCATGTGCTGCAGAGACGATGGACGTCGCTGTCGGGCTCGTAGGTATAGTCGATGAGGCGCCGCTCGGCATCGAACATCGCCGGGCGAGCCTCTTCCGGCGCCAGGCCGTGCTGATCGGACAGGTACTTGATGATGCGGCGAGCAGTCTCTGGCGTCAGCTCGACGTTGTTGAGCGACATCATCCGCCGGATGGTCAGCTCCCAGTTCTCGGGCGTGGCGCGCCGGTACGAGATGCGCGTCATCCGCTGCTTCTCATCGCTGGTGTGACAGC
>DATDHP010000154.1:0-23309 GCA_036521515.1 Vicinamibacterales bacterium | reverse complement strand
CGGCGTTCAGCCGACGTCTGCCACCCGGCCCGAGCTGGTGCACGAGTTCGTCAACGATCTCTACCGGTACGAACTTCGTCGCCTGCGCGACGGACTTGTCAGGCGGGAGATCCCGAAAACCGGCTATTTCGACCGCGTGGTCGAGCTCCGGCGGAAATATCCGCTCGTCTCGCTCAAACCGGCGCAGTGGCTGGAATGAAGCGGGCAGCGGGCAGCCGGCCGCCGGCAGTCTCTGTATTCGTAGCGGCGGACCTTCAGGTCCGCCGGCGTCAGGCGCCACACAAGGCCGACCTGAAGGTCGGCCTCTACGAACGCGCTGTCGGCCCACCGCCAGCTATCATTAAGGCAGAGTGACTATCGCGCAGACGATCCAGTCGAAGCTCCCGTCCACCGGCGTCAGCATCTTCCAGGTCATGTCGCGCCTGGCCGACGAGCTGGGCGCCATCAACGTCGGACAGGGCTTTCCTGATTTCAACTGCGATCCCGCGCTGGTTGACGCCGTCGCCCGCGCCATGCGGGAGGGCCACAACCAGTACGCGCCGATGCCCGGCATCCTCCGGCTCCGCGAGGCGCTCGCCAGGAAAATCGAGCTGCTCTACGGCAGGCGCTACGACCCGGTGACCGAGATCACGGTCACCTCCGGCGCGACCGAAGGCATCTACAGCAGCGTCACGGCGTTCGTGCGCCCGGGAGACGAGGTCGTCCTGTTCCAGCCGGTGTACGACTCCTATGTGCCGGCGATCCAGTTGAGCGGCGGCACGCCGGTGTTCGTCACTCTGCGGCCGCCCGCCTACCGCATCGACTGGGACGAGGTCAGGCGCGCCATCACGTCGCGCACGCGCGTCATCATGATCAACTCGCCGCACAACCCGACCGGCATGGTGTTGAATCGCGGCGACATCCACGAACTGGCGGCGATCCTCCAGGGGAGCGACGCAGTGGTCGTCTCGGACGAGGTCTACGAGCACATCGTATTCGACGGCCTGCCGCACGAAAGTCTCGCCCGCTATCCGGAGATCGCCGACCGCACCGTCGTCATCAGCTCCTTCGGCAAGACCTACCACACGACCGGCTGGAAGATCGGCTATTGCGCGGCGCCGGCGGCGCTCTCCACAGAGGTGGCGCGCGTGCACCAGTTCGTGACCTACGCGGTCAACGGCGCCATTCAACGCGCCTACGCGGAGCTCGTCACGAATGACCCGCACTGTGCAGGGCTCGCGCCGTTTTACCAGGAGAAACGCGACCTGTTCCTGCGGCTCATGGAGGGCTCGCGCTTCACGCCGCTCGCCTGCCAGGGCACGTTCTTCCAGATGATGGACTACTCGGCGATCGCCAGCGAGCGCGATTCCGAGTTCGCGTTGCGGCTCATCAGGGAGCACGGCGTCGCCGCGATTCCAATCACGCCGTTCCTGCATGGCGTCGATGCCGGCCCGGTGATTCGCTTCTGTTTTGCGAAGCGCACCGAAACCCTCGAGCGGGCCGCGGAACGGCTGCGGAAGGTATAGCGCATGATCAGAAGGAAGAAGGAAGAAGGAAGAAGGAAGGAGGCGGCCGCGCTGGTTGCGCGCGCGCTCGCCGCCTGCTTCCTCCTTCCTTTATTCTTCCTCCTTCCTTCTTCTTCCTCCTTCCTCCTGGCAGGGTCCGCGCAGGACCGCCCGCTTCCTGATGCGTCCGTGTTGTTCAACGCGGCGCGCGAGAACATCGCGCGGGCCGGACGGGTCCAGGACCAATTCGCTTACAAAGAGCGGCGCACACAGGTCCACATGAACCCGTTCGGCCGCCTCGGGACCGGCGGCACGATCGTGTACGAGATCACGCCCAGCCAGCCCGGCCCGGGGTTCACGCGACGGCTCCTCGAGCGCGACGGCAAGCCGCTCGCCGACGGGGAAGTCGAGCATTTCGGGCAGCGCCGGCGGCGCGATCGCGCCCAGTCGCCCTCCGCGATCCAGGACGCGGCCGCGGCGCTCGACTTCGCGATGGACGGCCGCGTCATCGTCAACGGCCGCCCCATGATTCTGGTGACGTTCACGCCCAGGCGCGACGCGAGGCCGGCGACGCGCGAAGGCCGCCTCGCGCGCGCGTTCAGCGGCAAGGTCTGGGTGGACGAGGCCGAGCAGGAAGTGATGCGCGCGGAGGCGACTGCCATCGACAGCATCTCGTACGGCTACGGTCTCATCGCGCGCCTGAATGAAGGGACGGTCGTCACGCTGCTGCGCGAGCGCGTCGACGACGACATCTGGCTGCCGACGTCGATTCGGTTCCAGGGCGAAGGCCGCGCGCTGCTGCTGCGGAAGCTGACCGTCGACTTCAGGATCGACTGGTTCGACTATCGGCGGCTGCCTCCGGCCGATCAGTGATGGGCGTAGTCCGAGCCCATGGTCCGAGGTTGACAGGGCGCAGCCTGACATGCTACAGCCCTGAGGATTCGGACGCGCGCCTGGTCCTCACGATGCCGAGGAGGCTCTCATCATGATCAAGACAACGTTCTCCCGAAGCTGTTGGGCGTTGGGCGGGGTCGCCATCGCGGTGGTTCTGGCTTCCTCGCTCACCGTCACACGCGCTGTGCAACAGAATGGCGTCCCCATAGACAACGACGACATCGGCGGTGTGGTCACGGGTCCACGCGGTCCCGAGGCGGGTGTCTGGGTGATTGCGGAGACCACCTCGCTGCCGACGGGCTTCCGCAGGATCGTGGTCACCGATGACCGCGGCCGCTACGTGGTGCCTGACCTGCCGAAGGCCGACTACAACGTCTGGGTGCGCGGCTACGGGCTCGTCGATTCGCAGAAGGTGCAGACCGCGCCAGGGAGGAACCTCAACCTGACGGCCGTGCCGGCGCCGAGCCCTGCCGAGGCGGCCAGGTACTATCCGGCCGGCTACTGGTTCTCGATGATGCAGATCCCCGCCAAGAGCGAGTTCCCCGGCACGGGGCAGGCTGAAGGCGGCAACGGCATCAACGAAGAGATCAAGAGCCAGGCGCAGTTCCTCAGGGAACTGAAGACCGACGGCTGTTGGGCGTGCCACGGCCTCGGCAACCAGGCAACCCGGACGATTCCCGCCGCGCTCGGCACCTTCGCCTCGTCGGCCGACGCGTGGGCGCGGCGCGTGCAGTCCGGACAGGCGGGCAACGGAATGGTCGGCGACATCAACGCGCTCGGGCGCCGCCGCACGCTGGCAATGTTCGCCAACTGGACCGATCGCGTCGCCAAGGGCGAGCTGCCGCCGCAGCCGCCGCGTCCGCAGGGCGTTGAGCGCAACGTCGTCATCACCCAGTGGGACTGGGCCGATCCGAAGGTCTATCTCCACGACGAGATCTCGAGCGACAAGCGCAATCCGACCGTGAACGCCAACGGTCCCGTGTTCGGCGCGCTCGAGGCCAGCGCGGACTACCTGCCGGTCGTGGATCCGATGCGCAATGCGTCGAGCCAGGTGAAGGTCGTGCCAAACGATCCGCGGACGCCCTCTACGGGCGCGAATCCGCCCGCCGCGTCCTCCCCGTACTGGGGCGACGAAGTCATCTGGAACAGCCAGTCGAACGTGCACAGCATGGCCATGGACGGTCAAGGGAGGGTGTGGACCGCGTCGCGCGTTCGCCCCGCGCAGACGCCGGCATTCTGCCGCCCGGGATCGAGTCACCCGTCCGCGACGGCCTTCCCGATCGAGCAGAGCGGCCGGCAGCTGGGGGTGTACGACCAGAAGACGAGGCAGTACACGCCCATCAACACCTGCTTCGGCACGCACCATCTGAACTTCGCCGAGGACGCCAACAACACGCTGTGGTTCTGCGGCGGAGGCCAGGTCGTCGGTTGGTTCAACACGAAGGTGTGGGACGAAACGAAGGACGAGCAGAAGGCGCAGGGCTGGACGGCGCTGGTGCTCGACACCAACGGCAACGGCCGGCGGGATGCGTATGTCGAACCCAACGAGCCGGTCGATCCGGCGAAGGACAAGCGCGTCAGCGCCCCGTTCTACGGCGTGTCGCCAAGCCCGGATGGAGCGGTGTGGGGCTCGGTGACGGGCTTCCCCGGCGCCGTTGTTCGGCTGAGTCCGGGAGCGAATCCGCCGTCGACGGCGCTGGCCGAGATCTATGAAGTGCCCTGGAACGATCCGAAGGCGCCCGTCCAGGGGTACGCGCCACGCGGCTTCGACGTCGATCGCAACGGCGTCGCGTGGATGGGGCTCGGGAGCGGGCATCTCGCCAGCTTCGACCGGCGCAAGTGCAAGGCGCCGCTGAACGGTCCGAATGCGACCGGCAAGCACTGCGTGGAAGGCTGGACGTTGTATCCGCTGCCGGGACCGCAGCTCACCGGGGTCACCGATTCGGGCAGCGTCGAGGCGCCGTACTACGCGTGGGTCGATCAGTTCGACACGTTCGGGCTGGGTCGAAACGTGCCGTTTGCGACCGGGAACGCCAACGAAGGCATGATCGCCGTCGTCAACGGACAGACCCGCACGTTCCGCGTTCCGTATCCGATGGGCTTCTACGCCAAGGGCGCCGACGGCCGCATCGACGATCCGAAGGCAGGGTGGAAGGGCAAGGGGATGTACTCCACATTCGCCACGCGCGCGCCGTTCCACTCCGAGGGCGGCAAGGGGACGACGAGCAAGGTCGTGAAGTTCCAGCTTCGCCCTGATCCGCTCGCCAGGTAGTCGCCAACCACGGGCCACGGAGGCACGGAGTCACGGAGATCAAAGGGCTGAAATGTCTCCGTGGCTCCGTGGCCTGTGAAAGTGAAGGCGCCGCTACGAAGCTCTTGGTGCCGGGAGTTGTCGTTTCGCTGCGGGCTGCGCCGTGACCTGCGGATAGAGCGCCAGTCCCAGACCCGCCCAGAGCAGCGCTCTGATCCGCCGCGCGAGCGCGAGCGCGCCGCCGCCCCCGAGGCCGAGCATCGCAACCGGGACCGCGTTGGACGCTTCGAGCGCGCCGAGGTTGCCCGGGATCGCCGCAGAGGCGACGCTGCCGAGACGCGCGAAGGTTTCGATCGCCAGCGCCGCCATGATGCCGATCGGTTCGCCGACGGCCCAGAGGACCAGCCACACTTCGAACGCCATCACGAAGTAGCAGACGATCGGCAGCAGCGTCAGGATGACGAGCCTCCGGCGGTCGCCGCGCAGGAGCTCGAGCAGCACGTCCTCGACGTCCAGGATGAACTGGACGACGCGCGACGCCTCGAGGCGACGGCCCGTGACGCGATCGAGCACCGTGACGAATCGTCCGAGGTAATCGCCCGTGCGCCGGCGCGCGACGAGCACCAGGATCCCCAGGATGATCACGGCCCCCATCGACGTCAGCGTGAAGAACGTGTCCCACACTTGCGGGAGCGCCAGGCGCTGTACCGCGAAAAACGAGATCAGTCCGGCCATGACGATGCTGATCACGGCAAAGGCGAGACGCTCGAGCGCCACCGACGCCGTCGTCACTTCAGGTGCGACGCGATCGTAGAGGAGGAAGATCTTCAGCGGGTCGCCGGCGATTCCTCTCACCGTGAAGAAGCCGATCGCATCCGCCGCGAGGCGCACGCGAAAAAGGCGCGTGAACGCTGGACGGGCTTCGTCGGGAAATGCCACGGCCCAGCCCCAGGTGCGCAGCAGGTGCCAGGCTGTGCCGGGAACGAGGATGAGCGGCAGCAAGAAGCCGAGACGCTTCGCGCTTTCAACCGTCTCGTTGAGATCGACGTAGAAGAGGGTGAGAACGAACAGCAGAATGCCGATGACGACCGCCGTCAGCGACACGATCTGGGGGACCGAGCGGGTCAAGTCCCCCTGCTACTCCTTGTCCTCGGTATCGTCGGTCTCCGTGTCCTCGACGCCCGCGTCGACTGCGTCATCGTCCTCGTCACCGGGCATCTTCGCGAGGTTGTCGAGATCGGCGTCGCTGTCCTCCAGGTCGTCGACGGCGTAAATGCGGCCGCCGCTACGTTCCTTGATAGGACCCCGGGGCTTGTGCTCCTGCTGGCTGCCTTTCTTCGCGCCGCGCAGCCGCTTGGGCGGTGCAGGGGGTCCGAAATTCGCAGATCGGTCGCGGCCACCGGGCCCACCACCTGGGCGCGGCCCGCCGAAGCCGCCGCCACCACCGAATCCGCCGGGCCGCGGCCCGCCAAAGCTGCCGCCACCCCCTCCGAACCCACCGCCGGCCGGGCGCGGTCCGCCGAAGCCGCCGCCCCCGCCTGGGCGCGGTCCGCCGAACCCGCCTGGACGCGGCGCGCCTGGCGGACGATCCTCGCGAGCGCGCGCCTCGCTCACGGCGAGGTTGCGGCCCTGGAACGGCTGCTGATCGAACCGCTTGATGACTTCTTCGGCAACGGAGCGTTCGGCGAATTCGACGAACGCGAACCCGCGCGGGCGCCCGGTCTCGCGATCGACCGGCATCACCACGTGGGAAGGCTCTGCAACGGACGCGAAGTGAGCCCTGAGATCCGCTTCGCTGGCGCCGTACGGGAGATTACCGATGAACAGACGGACTGCCAAGGTTCCCTCGTGAAAAACGCACCTTCTTTCAGCGGCCTATGATTCTATCTCAGAAAGTCAACGGGAGGGGTCGAGGCTGGCCGCGAAGCTCGCGTATGTGGTCATCATCCGTCGTTCGAACGCCGCTTCGAAGGCGTCACCACGACCGATATCCTGCAGCAACGCCACCATCGCCGGGGCGCCGGCTTGCTCGATGAGAGCGCGCACCGCCCCGCCGCTTTGTGCGTACGCTATCCGCGCCTGCGCACCCGAGAGCCGCTCGAACCCGTCAGCCAGGCGCTGCAGCGGCAGCCGGTCGCGTGAACTCCCAAGCTGCGCGTCCACCCACGCGGGACCGCGCGGCTCGAACACGACGGCAAGCCCCTCGTTGAGCCACGTTGGGACGCCACGAGGCGCCACGCTCTGCACGAGCGCGTGCGTGAACTCGTGGGTCAGCACACGATCGAGCTCGTCGGGGTTCGTGAGCGCGCCTCGCACCGGAACGCGGATCCGTCCGTCATAGGCGGCGGCGGCCCAGCCAGGCGATCGGGTGATGTCGCGGAACTGCTGTTCCGTGTAGAGGACGACGGGAATGATGCGCTCGGGGAACGTCAGCAGGGCGGTGCCCACGCGCCAGTAGGCGGCTTCGAGGACGTCGAGCACTCTTCGCGACAGCTCTTCGTCCGAGGGGCCTTCGAAGAGGACCGTGAAGTGCGCGCCCTGCGACTGGAAGAACCCGCTGTGCAGCTCGGATTCCTGACGCGCGCGCTGGAGCCGCGACGCAAGCGTCTTGTCGCCCGGCGCGTACTCGAGCGCCGCTTCGAAGACGCGTATCGCGGCATCAACCTCGTTGTTGCGATGCAGGATGTCACCGAGCAGGAGCGAGGCGGCCGTGAACGACGGCGACAGCACCAGCGCTCGCTCGAGCGATTGCTGGGCGGTTGCGATCTGACCGATGAGGTACGAGGCAAGCCCCGCCCCTACGTGGAGCGTGGGGTCGCGCGGCGCGACGGCCAGCGCGGCGGCAAACGCATCGGCCGCGTCCTGGTGCCGTCCCTCGCGAAGCGCATCCCAGCCGGCCTGCGCCCGCATTTGAGCGTTGGTGACAGGAATGCCCTGCGCGGCCGCGTCCGACACGGATAGCAGGACGGCGAGTGCGGCGATGCAAAGCAGCCGGAAGCTCATGCTCTGTATATCGTAGCTCGTCATGGCAACTGAAGGGGACCGGGAGAGGGGGCAGGGCGCTCTCAGCGAATCATCGGCGTGTCCTCGTTTCCGGGCGCTGATTCTGCACGTCCGGATCCATGGGCGGGCAGGGCGAGTGGGGCGGTCGGGCGGTTGGCCTCACCTGAGCTCACTCCCCGATCGTCACACGAGTCGGCACGCTGTTTGTAAATTCAGGAACCGGGGCCACGTGCGGCTCATTCAAGGGGGGTTACAGACAAGATGATCGGGGACCGATGGCACGCACGCAGTCCGGAGCGGATCCCGGATATCCTGTGGCAGGCCATGATGAGGCGTGTGCGCGGCGAATTCGATGAGATGCCATGCCTGCGTGTGACTCCCGATCAGGCACGCGTATTGTTTGGCGTGTCCGCAGATACGTCGGACTGGATTCTCAGCAGACTGGTGCAGGACGGATTCCTCGTACAGACACCGGACGGACAATACACCCGGCGGAACACGACTCCCTGAAGACGGAATCGGGCGAGGCCCGAGCCTCGATACGGCTCGGCTGATCGTGGGCCTTGCGCCTCGAGCCTTGTGTCTTGTTCACTCCTATCGGAAGAGCTCCGCGACACTGGCCGCTTCAATCGGCCTCATCGTTTCGACGAGCCCGACGGCGGCGGCCGCGCGCCCGATGACCTCGGCGGGCGCCAGGCCGAGACGGCGGAGATCGCGCACTCCGGTATCGCGGTCCGACTTGCTCAACTTTTCGCCCGGCTTTTTCTCGATGAGTGGATGGTGAAGGAAGAGCGGCATCTCGACGCGCCCGAGCATGCGCGCGAGCCGTATCTGCCGGCCGGTGGAAGAGAGAAGGTCGGCGCCCCTGATGACGAGATTCACGGCCTGGCCGTAGTCATCTACCGCGACGGCGAATTGGTACGTCCAGTTGCCGTCACGGTCGCGCAGCAGCAGATCGCCGCACTGGCTCGCCGGTGTCTGTTCCTGCGATCCAAGGAGCAGGTCGTCGAAGCGCTCGATCCCCGGCGGAATAGCGACGCGAAGCCCCCGATCGGGGCGTTCGTCGAGTCCTCGCGTGCGGCATCGGCCGAAGTAGTGCTCGCCGCCGATGTCTTTGCGGGAGCAATCGCATGCGTATACGGTAGCGGTCCGGCGAAGATCGTCGACGGCACGTTCGTAGGGCTCGGAATCGTCGCTCTGCCGCAGACTCTTCCGGCCGCCGGGAGCCACATCCGGGACGAAGCCCAGCCAGTCGAGATCCTCGAGAAGTGCCTCGTCGTACTCGGGCCGGCAGCGGATGCGGTCGTGATCCTCGATGCGCAGGAGGACCCGGCCGCCGAGCGCGCGCGCCACGCCCCAGACGTAGATCGCGTTCACCACGTGACCAAGGTGCAAGTAACCTGTCGGAGAGGGCGCGAAGCGTGTCAGAACGCGCGAGCCGAGCTTGCACGTGGTGACGTCGGCGCGTGCGCGCAGCAAACTCCAACTCCCAATTCCCAACTCCCGATCGTTCCCTGCTCCACAGTTCGGGGAGTTGGAAGTTCGGAGTTGCCAAAGCCATGTTAATAGAACCGACGTCCTCGGGCCTCTACTGCGCGGCCGGCGACTTCTACATCGATCCCTGGGCGCCGGTTGGTCGTGCGGTGATCACGCACGCGCACGGCGATCACCTGCGCGCCGGCAGCGGGTCGTACCTGGCGACCGAGGTGTCGCGGCCGCTCATCGCCCAGCGCATCGGTCCGGCCACGCCGCTGACGGTCGTTCGATACGGCGAGGGCGTGGACATCGACGGGGTTCGCGTATCGCTGCACCCGGCGGGGCACGTCCTTGGCTCGGCTCAGGTCCGCGTCGAGCATCGCGGCGAAGTGTGGGTGGCGTCAGGCGACTACAAGCGCGCACCCGATCCGACGTGTGAGCCGTTCGAGCCGCTCAGGTGCCACGCGTTCATCACCGAGGCGACGTTCGCGCTGCCGGCGTTCCGGTGGGACGCGCCCGACCAGGTCATGCGCGAGATCAACGCCTGGTGGGACGAGATGCACGAGGCTGGCCGCCCCGCCGTCCTTTTCGGTTACGCCCTGGGCAAGGCGCAGCGCGTGCTGGCGGAGCTCGTGCGCTACACCGATCGTCCCGTCCATGTGCACGGTGCGTTGACAGAGCTCGTGAAAGTGTATCGCGCCGCCGGCGTGCGCCTCGTCGAGACGCGGCGCGCCACCGAGGAAGCACGCGGCAGGTCGTTCGCGGGCGAGCTGATCGTGGCGCCGCTTTCCGCGCGCGGCAGCACGTGGATGCGCCGCTTCGGCGATTATTCGTCGGCGTTCGCGTCGGGCTGGATGCGGATCCGTGGGGCGCGCCGCCGGCGCGGCTATGATCGCGGGTTTGCCCTCTCCGACCATGCCGATTGGGACGGGCTCATCGCAACCATCGCCGAGACGGGCGCCGAGCGCGTCTTCGTGACCCACGGCTACACCGACCCGCTCGCGCGGTTCCTGCGCGAGCGGGGAATCGACGCCCAGGCCTGGCGGACGCAGTACGAAGGCGAACCCGAGAGCGCCGAAAAAGAACTGGCGATACGTGAATCGCGCGTGCCGGATCACGATTCGCGAAATACGATTCCCGACGAACCCCGAACCCCGGATCCCGGATTCCGGACGCCGGATCCCGAGTGAAATGAAACAGTTCGCGGACATGTACGACGAGATCGACCGGACCACTTCCACGAACGCAAAAGTGGCCGCGCTGGTGAAGTACCTCCACGAGGCGCCTCCCGCCGACGCCGCCTGGGCGCTGTTCTTTCTCACGGGCCGCCGCCTCAAGAGGCACGTGCCCACGCGATCGATGCACGAGTGGACGCTCGAGCTCACCGGTCTTCCGGAATGGCTGGTGGAGGAGTCCTATTCGGTCGTCGGCGACTTCGCTGAAGCCATCGCGCTGCTGGTGGACGGCCGGGTGGTGCCGTTCGAGCCCGGGATCCGCGATCCGGGACCCGGGATCCGGGGAGGCCTCCCGTTTGATGAGCCCGCGCCGCTCGTCATCGACACGCGGGTGGAAGGCGTCACGCTGGCGCAATGGATCGACGATCGCATTCTTCCCCTCCGGGCGATGAATGATGAGGAACGCCGCCAGCACGTGCTCGCCTGGTGGTCGCGGCTCGAGCGCCGCGAGCTGTTCCTGCTGAACAAGCTGCTGACGGGTGAATTCCGCGTCGGCGTCTCACACACGCTGGTGGTCCGGGCCCTTGCCCGGCGCGCCGCGCTGCCCACCTCGGTGGTGGAGCATCGGCTCATGGGCAACTGGGCGCCATCCGCCGCCGCGATCGCCTCGCTCGTGGCGCCCGAGGGCCCCACCGATGATCCATCCAGACCGTATCCGTTTTGCCTTGCATCGCCTTTCGAGGGCGGCGTCGAGACACTTGGTGGCCGTGACGAGTGGCTTGCCGAGTGGAAGTGGGACGGCATCCGCGCGCAGCTCCTTCACCGGGGCGGCCAGCTGTTCCTGTGGTCGCGCGGAGAAGAGCTCATCACCGAACGGTTCCCGGAGATCGCAACGGCAGCGCGCTCGCTGCCAGACGGTACCGTGCTGGATGGCGAAATCCTCGCGTTCCAGCACGACGCGCCCAGGCCCTTCGCAGACCTCCAGCACCGCATCGGACGCCAGCAGAAGGTGCGCGAGATGGCCACCGACGTGCCGGTCGTGTTCCTGGCGTACGACGTGCTGGAGCTCGCCGGCGACGATATTCGAGCCGCGTCGTTGCGCGAGCGACGTGCCAGGCTGCTGGACATCGTCGACGATGTAGTGCCGCTGCGCGTGTCCGAAGAGATCGCGGGTGACACGTGGGAGGCGCTGGCGGCGCGCCGCGCCGAGTCGCGGGCGCGCCATGTCGAAGGGTTGATGCTGAAGAGGTGGTCCTCGCCCTATCGTCCCGGCAGGAAGCGCGGTGACTGGTGGAAATGGAAAATCGACCCGTTCACGGTCGATGCGGTCCTGATCTACGCGCAACCGGGAAGCGGCCGTCGAGCGAGCCTGTTCACCGACTACACGTTCGGCGTGTGGGACGGCGATGAGC
Source organism: Vicinamibacterales bacterium (assembly GCA_036521515.1). Classification (GTDB taxonomy): domain Bacteria; phylum Acidobacteriota; class Vicinamibacteria; order Vicinamibacterales; family UBA2999; genus Gp6-AA40. Next base: position 11,614 of record DATDHP010000154.1, on the reverse strand, counting down.
TGGTGACGATTGCCAAGGCCTACTCCGGTCTATCGGATGCGGAGATCGATGAAGTCGACAAGTGGGTACGGCGGCACACGACCGAGCGGTTCGGGCCCGTCAGCGCGGTGGAGCCCGTCCACGTGTTCGAGCTTGGTTTCGAACGGATCGCGAGATCGACCCGCCACAAGTCCGGCATCGCGGTCCGCTTTCCGCGTATCCTGCGCTGGCGCCGCGACAAGACCCCGCACGAAGCCGATACGCTCGACACGCTCGAGCGGATGATTCCATGATTCCGTGGCTGGACAGTCGCGATCCGTTTCCGCCGGTCGAAGGCGCGCTGCGCGAGCCGAACGGGCTGCTGGCCGCCGGCGGCGACCTGTCGCCCGAGCGGCTGGTGGACGCTTACGCGCGCGGCATCTTTCCATGGTTCGGCGACGACGATCCGCTGCTCTGGTGGAGTCCGGATCCGCGCATGGTGCTCTTCGTCGGTGAGGTGCATCTCTCGCGCTCGCTGCGGCGCGTCCTGAAGTCGGATCGGTTCACCGTCACGCTCGATCGCGCATTCGCCGATGTGATGGCGGGATGCGCGGCGCCGCGCGCCAACGAGTCGAGCACCTGGATTACCGGTGGTATGGTCGAGGCCTATACCGTGCTGGCGCGCCGCGGCCTCGCCCACTCGGTCGAGACGTGGGCCGACGGCTGCCTGGTCGGCGGGCTGTACGGCGTCGCGCTCGGCCGCATGTTCTACGGCGAGTCGATGTTCAGCCGCCGGACTGATGCCTCCAAGGTGGCGCTGGTGACGCTCTCGCGGCAGCTCGAGCGGTGGGGCTTCGAGATGATCGACTGCCAGATGTCCACCGACCACCTGGCGTCGCTCGGGGCGCGCGAGATTCCGCGCCTGGCGTTCCTCGAACGGATGCGCCGACTGGTCGGGCGGCCGGGCGTTCCGGGACCGTGGTCGCTGGATGCGGATCTGTAAAATATAGGCTTCGGGCTACGGGTTCCGGACTCCGGGCCGCGCGTCGATGCCTGGAGCCCGGAGCCTGTATAGTGGCATGGCGCAGCCGCATACCAACGAATCCACGCTCACCGAGACGCGGAGCGGGCAGAAGCTCGAGCGTCCGCGGATGTGGCGCGTCCTGCTCCACAACGACGACTACACCACGCAGGACTTCGTCGTCTGGGTGCTGGAAAGCATTTTTCACAAGCCCCGGGGCGAGGCGTTTGCCATCATGATGAGCGTCCATCGATCCGGACTGGGGGTCGCAGGCGTCTATACCTTTGACGTCGCCGAGACGAAGGTCAAAACGACCAAGAAGATGGCGGAGGAGCACGAGTTCCCGCTGCTCGTCACGATGGAACCAGAAGCGAAGCATGAGTAAAAGTCCCGTACCCTTTGCCGCCGAGACGCTCGAAACGATCCAGCGTGCGTTCCGGATCGCGACCGGCCGGCGCCACGATACCGTTGGATTGGAGCACCTGTTGCTCGCGATCACCGATGAGCCGCACGCGCGCCGAATACTCCTGGCGTGCGGCGTCGACATCGATGCGTTGAAGAAGCAGCTCGACGAGGTGCTCGTGAAGGCGTTCACGCCCGTGCCGGCGCCCGCGGCGGTGGAACCGGAACCGACGCTCGGGTTCGACCGCGTGATCCAGCAGGCGGTGGTGCACGCGGCGGTATCCAGCGCCCAGCATGTCGACAGCGGCAGCCTGCTCGTGTTCATGCTGCAGGAGGAAGAAAGTCATGCCGCCTTCTTCCTGCGGCGGCTGGGGATGGAGCGGCTGACGCTGCTCCGGGTGATTTCACATGGCCCGGCCGGGGCGCCGAGTCCGGCACAGCCCGCGGAAGGCGAGGCGGCAGGCCCGCCGCCGTCCGATCCGCTGGAAGCCTACGCCACCGACCTGATCGCCCGGGCGCGCGAGGGCCAGATCGACCCCCTCATCGGCCGTGCGCTCGAGCTCGAGCGCATGATCCAGGTGCTGTGCCGGCGGCGCAAGAACAACCCGCTGCTCGTCGGCGAGCCCGGCGTGGGCAAGACGGCGCTCGCGGAAGGGCTGGCGCTGCGGATCCACCAGGGCGAAGTGCCCGAGATACTGAAGGACGCCAGCGTCTACGCGCTGGATCTCGGCTCGCTGCTCGCCGGCACCCGGTATCGCGGGGACTTCGAGGAGCGCGTGAAGCAGGTGCTCGAGCGGCTGGCGAAGGAATCGAACGCCATCCTCTTCATCGACGAGATCCATTCGCTCGTCGGCGCGGGCGCCGCCTCCGGCGGCGCGATGGACGCGGGGAACCTGCTCAAGCCGGCCCTGGCCAACGGATCGTTGCGCTGCATCGGTTCCACGTCCTTCAACGACGTGAAGCAGTCGTTCGACCGGGATCGCGCGCTGGCGCGCCGCTTCCAGAAGATCGAGGTGCTCGAGCCGTCCGAGGCGGAGGCGCTCGATATCCTGAAGGGGCTGCGCTCGCGTTACGAGTCGCACCACGGTGTGAGGTTCACCGACGAGGCGCTCGAGGCCGCAGTGTCGCTGTCGGCCAAGCACCTCAAGGATCTGCACCTGCCGGACAAGGCGATTGACGTCCTCGACGAGGCGGGCGCGTCGCAGAAGCTCCTGCCTGCCGAGCGTCGCGTCGCGGCGATCGGGGCCGCGCAGGTCGAGCAGATTGTCGCGAAGATGGCGCGGGTGCCCGTCCAGGCCGTGTCGAGCGACGACCGTCTCGCGCTCGCGACGCTCGATGCCGCGCTGAAGCGCGTGATTTTCGGTCAGGACTCGGCGATTGACGAGGTCGCGTCGGCGATCAAGCTGTCGCGTTCCGGCCTGCGCTCGGCAGAGAAGCCCATCGGGAACTTCCTGTTCGCCGGGCCGACCGGCGTCGGCAAGACGGAGCTGGCGCGCCAGCTGGCCCGGATCCTCGGGATCGAATTCATCCGTTACGACATGTCGGAGTACATGGAGAAGCATGCCGTGTCCCGGCTGATCGGCGCCCCGCCCGGCTACGTCGGCTATGAAGAAGGGGGCCTGCTCATCGACGCGGTTCGCAAGTCGCCACATGCCGTGCTCCTGCTCGACGAGATCGAGAAGGCGCATCCCGACATGTTCAGCATCCTGCTGCAGGTGATGGATCACGCGACGCTCACCGACTCGCACGGCCGGAAGGCGGACTTCCGGCACGTCATCCTCATCATGACGACCAATGCCGGCGCGCGCGACCTCGCCGACCGCCACCTCGGGTTCGGCGAAACCGGCACGGGCGTGTCGTCGCGCGGCGCGCTGGAGCGGACGTTCACGCCCGAGTTCCGCAACCGGCTCGACGCGACCGTTACGTTCAAGGCGCTCGGGACCGCGGAGATCGAGCGTGTCGTCGACAAGCAGATCGACGAGTTGCGCGCGATGGTGGCGCCCAAGGGGGTGACGATCGACGTGGATGCCGGCGCGCGCACGTGGCTCGCCACCAAAGGCTTCGACCGCGCATTCGGCGCGCGGCCGATGGCACGCCTCATCGAGCGCGTGATCAAGAAGCCTCTGTCGGAGGTGCTGCTGTTTGGCTCCCTCGCGGCCGGCGGCAGCGTACGCGTGGTCGTCGAGAACGACGAGATCCGCTTGCGGACGTGACGCCTGTCACCCTGACGTGCTCGATTGATGTCGCTCGCTGATATTCGCCGCGAGTACCTCGGCCAGCCGTTGAGCGAGACGGAGAGCGAGGCCGACCCGTTCCGCCAGTTCGCGACCTGGTTCGAGCAGGTGCGGGGCGCCGAGCAGGACCCGACGGCCATGGCGCTCGCCACCGCCACGCGTGACGGACGCCCCTCGGTCCGTACGGTGCTCCTCAAGGGCGTGGACGAGAAGGGGTTCGTCTTCTACACGAACTACGGCAGCCGCAAGGCGCGTGAGATTGCCGAGAGCGGCCGCGCCAGCCTGCTTTTCTTCTGGCCGTCGCTCAATCGCCAGGTGCGCATCGACGGGGCGGTGGAGAAGGTCACTCCCGAGGAAGCCGATGCCTACTTCGCCACGCGTCCCCTGGAGAGCCAGTGGAGCGTCTACGCATCGCGGCAAAGCGATCCAATCGAGAGCCGCGCGGCGCTCGAGTCGCGCTTCGACGTGGCGCGCCGGGTGTACGGCGAGACCGTGCCCAGGCCCGATTGGTGGGGCGGCTACCGGGTCGTGCCGGACGAGTTCGAATTCTGGCAGGGACGGACCAACCGGCTGCACGATCGGCTGCAGTACGCGAGGCGCCCCGACGGATCCTGGGACCGTCAGCGACTGGCGCCATAGCTCTTCCGGCTGAAGCCGGGAGCCACAACTGTGGATTGGAAGCAACCCAATCTGCAAATAGACTGTTGCTGTGGCTTCCGCCTTCAGGCGGAAGATCAGATCACTCCATGCGCTACCTCGTCACGGCCCACGTGAAGCCCGGATGCCGCCGCGCGCTGCGGCGCGCGATCGACGACGGCTCCCTCGGCGCGGGTTCCGTTGCGGGAGACGAGTACTTCCGCAACATGGAGCAGGCGCGCGAGCTGACCGGCGGGCGTGTGAAATGGGTCGAAACCTGTTTCTGCCCGACGCCGCTGCGGGAAGAGCGGCCGCACTGGGAAAAGTACTTCGAGCTCGAGAGCATCAAGGACGCGCACGCCCGCAGCCGCTGTCGCGACGAAAACGGCACCGAGCCATGGTCGTGCATGAGCTGCGATTGCACCGAGCGGCTCGAGCGCTGGCTGGTGAAGCAGGGCGAACCGTTCGTGCCCTGAACGTCTGCGCCCATGCCTGTGGCCTGCACTAACGGTCTTCGACAATCGATACGGTGTCGTCGTTGGCGGTGACGACGTAGATCCGGCCGGTGGCGGTGTTGACGGCCACGCCGATCGGGGCACGGCCAACTGGCAGGGTGGCCACAACCGCATGCGAACCGCCGTCGATGACGGACACGCTGTCGCCGCCGCTGTCTGCCACGTATATCCGGTTGGTGATCGGGTTCACGGCAGCCGCGATGGGCCCGAGGCCGACCGGGATGCTCGCGACAATCTCGTGGCGACGATTGAGCACCGAAACGCTGTCGCTGCCGCTATTCACCACGTATGCGAGACCGGTGTTCGGATTGACGGCCACGTCGGCCGGGCGCCTGCCTGCCGGCACGGTTGCGATGACGACATTGGAACGGCCGTCGATCACCATCACACTATCGCTGCCGCTGTTCGCGACGTAGATCCGATTGATCGTGCGATCGACGCCTATGCCGATGGGCTCCACGCCGACAGGCACGCTGGCCATGACGGTGTTCGTCGCCCCGTCGAGGACCGAGACGCTGTTGCCGCGCAGATTCGCCACGTAGACGCGGTTCGCGTCCGGGTTCACGCCGATACCCATCGGCACGCTGCCGACGGGAATCCTGGCCACCTCCGCGTTCGACGCTTCGTCGATCACCGACACGGTGCCCTCGCCGCTGTTGGCAACGTAGACGGAGACGCGGCCCGACGCGGTGTTCACGGCGACGTTGCCCGGCGTCGCGCCTGCGGCGATGGTGATTGCCACCGCCTTGCCGGCGCCGTCGAGCACGGAGACGCTGTTGCCGCCGGAGTTCGCCACGTAGACGCGATCCGTTGCGGCGTCGACCGCGACACCCATCGGATTGGACCGAACCGCGATCTCATGGATCACTCTGAATGTCGCCCCATCTACGACCGAGACGTTGCTGCTGCCGTTGTTGGTCACGAATACGCGCTTGCTCGAACGGTTCACACTGACCCCGACCGGCCGCGCTCCCACATCGACGGTGGCGATGACAGTGTCGGACGCGGCACTGATTACCGTTACGGTACCGCTGCCGCTGTTCGCGACATAGATGCGATCGTCCTCCGGGTCGATGGCGACACCAACGGGACTGTTGCCGACCGGGACCGCAGCGACGATCGCGTTGGTCGTGCCGTCCAGCACGAATACATCGTGGCCGCCGCGGTTGGCGACATAGATTCGGTTGGTTCTCGAGTTGACGGCAACTCCCGATGGACTGATTCCGACCGGGACGGTCGCGATCACGTTGCTGGTGGCGCCGTCGAGCACGGAAACGGTGTTGCTGCCGAGGTTGGCCACATAGACGCGGTCGGTCACCGAGTTGATGGCCACATCGAACGGCCTCTTTCCAACACGCACCGTACCGACGACGGCGCGGCTGGCTTCGTTGATCACGGAGATCGTGTTGTCGCCGCTGTTCGCCACGTAGGCCCGGTTCAGATTCGTATTCACGGCAACGCCCAGAGGGGCGGCGCCCACGCCGATCGTCGCGATGATCGTGTCAGTGGTCCCGTCAACCACCGAAACGCTGTTGTCGGCGAAGTTCGCGACATACGCACGATTCGAATGTGACTGCATCGCGATGCCGGCCGGCGCGCGGCGAACCGGCAGCGTGGCAATGACCCTTGCGCCACCCTCCTGCACCGCCGAGACGTTATGGCTTCGTCTGTTTGCGACGTACGCGCGATGTGTTGCCGGACTGACCGCGACGCCCGACGGACGGAGCTGGAACCCCACGTCATGGAGCGGCGTGTTGGTTGCCGAATCAATCACCGAGAACGCGCTGCCGAAATACGCGCCGACGTAGACGCGGCCGTTCTCCGGGTTGATCGTGACGTCTACCGGACCGTCAACGACCGGTACCGTCGCGATCACGGCGTTTGTGTCGCCATCGATGACAGAGACCGTGCCCGAGTAGAAGTTGGCCACGTACACACGATTCGTGCGCGGTTCGACCGCCACGCCGCCGGGACCCAGTTCGACGGGCACGCGGGCCAGCACGGTTTGCGTCGCGCTGTCGACGACCGTCACGTCGTTGGTACCGAAATTGGCGACGTACGCCCGGTTCATCGCCTCATTCGCCGCCGCCCCGTACGGAAGGAATCCGGCCGGGAGTGTCGCGACCACGGACAGGGACGCCTCGTCGATCACCGAGATGTCGTTACTCGCCTTGTTCGCCACGAACACCCGGCCCGTCACGGTATTGATCGCGACGTCCCACGGTTCCTTACCAACGGGCACGTGTGCGACAACCTCGTTGGTCCTTCCGTCGATCACCGAAACAGTATTGCTGTCGTCGTTGGCGACGTAGACGCGATGTGTCACGGGGTTGACGTCCACGCCGACCGGGTCGAGGCCGACCGGCACTGTCTCGATCACCACGTTCGTGCCGCCGTCGATGACCGACACACTGTTGCTGCTGTAGTTGGCGACATAGACGCGATTGAGCGCCGGGTCGATGCCGACGCCTCGCGGGTGCCGCTCGACCGCGACGACGTCGAGCACGCGGTGAGAGGCGCCGTCGAGCACGAGCACGGTATCGTTGTCGTGGTTCGCCACGTAAACGCGGTTGGTCTCCTTGTTCACGGCGATGAACCGCGGGCCGGTCGTCAGCGAGACGTTCGTGACGACGGCCAGCGCCGGGGCCAGGTGCTCGTCGCCAGACGACGGTGCAGCACTGGCGCCGAGCAGCAGAAAAGCGAGCAGGCAGCGCATGACGGACCTCCTTTGCGCCCAGCAAGAGAGGTTCGCCGGGGCACACCTCCTAACGCGCAAAGCCGTCGCGGATTGGCGAGAATCGAAACGGCACTGTGCACGGGGCATCTCGGGGCTGAAGTGATCGGGTAAGGCTCTTGGCTGAATGTCCTAATTCGGCGTATCGTCTCTTTGCACGGCGGCGTGGTGCTGCCGTCCCGGATTCCCGGCATGGTGCCGGGGCAGGTTGAGCCATGGGCGATACCCGTATTTTCCGCATCATCGAATCGTCGTCTGCCGCCATCCGCCTGAATGCTGCGGCAGCGTTTCTCCACGAGCTTCCCTCCAATCACCCGGCCACGATCGTCGGTGCGACGCGCGGCGCGGCGGACGACCTGGCGCGTGCCGTTGCCGCATCACGGCCCGCCACTTTCGGCCTGCATCGGCTCAGCCTCACCCAGCTCGCGGCGCGCACCGCGATCGTGGAGCTGGCGCGCCACGGCCTCTCGCCAAGCTCGTGGCTCGGCGCGGAGGCGGTGGCGGCGCGGGCGGCATTCGACGCCACTCGTGACGGCGCGCTGCGTTACTTCGAGCCGGTGGCGGGAGCCCCAGGCTTTCCGCGCGCGCTTGCGGCCACGCTGCACGAGCTGCGGCTCGCCGGGGTCTCGAGCGATAGACTCGAGCGGCTGCCGCTGGCCGGTCCGGACCTCGCCCGCCTGCTGACGCGTGTCGAATCCTGTTTCGACGCCTCCGCAACCGCCGACCGTGCGGATTTGTTTCGAACGGCGGCACGCTTGCTCGAGCAACGGCCGATCACTGGCGCGCTCGTGCTCCTCGATCTGCCCATCGACCAGCACGCGGAGGCGGAGCTGGTGTCGGCCGCCATCTCCGGCGCGGGGACGGTACTGGCCACCGCTCCGCACGGCGACCGGAGCGCCCTGCAGGCGCTGGTTGACATGGGTGGCACGCGGGAAAAGCCTGCCGACAGTGAGACCGGGGATCTCGCGTGCCTGCGTCGCTTTCTGTTCAACACCGAGGAGCAGCCACCTGCGCGCACGGCGGACGAGTCCCTCGAGCTCTTCTCCGCGCCCGGCGAGGGACGCGAATGCGTCGAGATCGTGCGCCGCCTGCTCAGGGAAGCGCGGCGTGGTGTCCGCTTCGACGACATGGCGATCCTCGTGCGGTCGCCGCGCAGCTACTTTGGTCTCCTCGAGCAGGCGCTCGGGCGCGCAGACGTGCCGGCGTGGTTCGACCGCGGCACGCGCCGGCCGCATCCAGCGGGCCGGGCATTCCTTGCGCTGCTCGCATGCGCCGCCGAGCGCCTGTCGGCGGCGCGGTTCGCGGAATACCTGTCGCTCGGCCAGGTGCCGCAGATGGATGGCGATGCGCCTGACGGATGGACGGCGTCCCGGGACGAGGCGCTCGGACGCGAGGACGAGATTCCCGCCGACGAGCTCGAAACCGAGGAACGGGAGAGCGAGTCGGAGCCGGCCGACGCCGACCGGGCTGTCGTTGCCGGGACGCTGCGCGCGCCCTGGCGGTGGGAACGGCTGCTGATTGACGCTGTGGTCATCGGCAACGACGCGGATCGGTGGAGGCGGCGTCTTGCGGGTCACGCCGGGGAGCTGCGCCGGCAGCAGGACGACGCCAGACGCGAGGATGGGCCGGACAGCGTCAGGTTCCGCGGTTTCGAGATCACGCTGGAGCAGCTCGAGCACCTGCGAAGGTTCGCGCTGCCAATCGTCGAGGAGCTCGGCCGGTGGCCTGCGCACGCCACGTGGGGAGAGTGGCTCGAACACTTCGAGGCGCTGGTGCCGCGCGTGCTGCGGGTGCCTGCGTACGTCCGACGGGTGCTCGCCGACCTGCGTCCGATGGCCGACGTGGGACCGATCGATCTCGACGAGGCGCGCCGGGTCCTGACGGAGCGGTTGCTGCTGCTGGAATCGGAGCCTCCGTCGCGCCGGTTCGGCCGGGTCTTTGTCGGCACGCCTCAGCAGGCGCGCGGCCGCAGCTTCCGGGTGGTCTTCGTCCCCGGCCTCGCCGAACGCATGTTCCCCCAGAAGGCCCGCGAAGATCCGCTGCTGCTCGACGAGGGCCGACGCACGCTGGTCGCCGGTTTGCCGACGCAGGACGATCGGCTTCCGGCGGAGCGTCTTCTCCTTCAAATCGCGTCTGGCGCCGCCCGGGAACGGCTGTATGTCTCGTATCCCCGGATCGAGCTGAGCGAGTCGCGCGCGCGCGTGCCGTCCTTCTATGCCCTGGACGTCATGCGGGCGGTGACCGGCCGGCTGCCGGACCACGAGTGGCTCGAGGAGCGCGCCCGCGTCGCCGGCGGCGCGATGCTCTCCTGGCCGGCGCCGCCGTGCCCGGACGACGCCATCGACGATCAGGAACACGACCTCGCGGTGCTGCGCCGGCTGCTGGACGAAAAGGCCCGGCAGGCCGTGAGGGGCCATGCGCACTACCTGCTCGGCCTCAACGAATGCCTGCGCCGTTCGGTGATCGATCGGTGGGCGCGGGGGCAGGTGCGCTGGTCGCCGAGCGACGGCCTGACCGGCGTGTCGCCGCAGACCATGCCGGCGCTTGCGGCGCATCGCCTGACGGCCCGGTCGTACTCGCTGTCGGCCCTGCAGAAATTCACCGCGTGCCCGTACCAGTTCGTGCTCTCGGCCATCTATCGCCTGCAGCCGGTTGAAGCGCCGGAGCCGCTCCAGCGGATGAACCCGCTGACGCGAGGCAGCATCTTTCACGACATCCAGGCACGCTTCCTGCGCGAGATGAGGGCGCGGGACGCGCTGCCGGTGACGTCCGCCAACGTCGACGCCGCCGAGCGCGTGCTCGACGAGATGGTCGACCACGTGACCGCGCGCGAGCACGACACGCTGGCGCCCGCCGTCGAACGGGTGTGGGCGGACGAGGTGGGGTCGATCCGCCGCGACCTGCGCGCCTGGCTGGGCTGTCTCGCGAAGGATGGCGCGGAATGGGAGCCCAGGTACTTCGAGCTCGGATTCGGCCGGGTTCCCGGCGAGCGCGACGCCGGCAGCCGGCGCGAGGAGGTGACGCTGGCCGGCGGGTTCAGGCTGCGTGGCGCCATCGATCTGATCGAGGAACATCGCCAGTTGAAGTTCCTGCGGGTGACCGATCACAAGACCGGGCGCACGCCCGAGGCGATCGAGAAGGTGATCATCGGCGGCGGCGCGGTCCTGCAGCCGGTCCTGTATGGCATGGCCGTCGAGGCAGCGCTCGGGACGCGCGTCAGCTACGGCCGACTGTTCTACTGCACGTCCGCCGGCAGCTTTGCCGAGCACGGGATCCCCCTCAACGACGCCACGCGCGCGAACGGGCTGGAGGTCCTTCGTATCATCGACAGAGCGGTGGAAACGGGGTTCCTCGCGGCGGCGCCGGCGGAGGAGGCGTGCAGCCGCTGCGATTTCCGGCCCGTGTGCGGGCCAGGCGTGCGCCAGCGTGTCCAACGGAAGCCGCAGGACAAGCTGGCCGACCTTCTGGAGCTGAGGAGCCGGCCATGACGCCGATCGTGCAGCGATCCGATGCCGAATCGCGACGGCTGATCGCGGAAGAGATCGACGCCACCCTCGTCGTCGAGGCCGCGGCGGGGACAGGCAAGACCACTGAACTGGTCAACCGCATTCTGCGCGTCATCGAGAACGGCCGCGCCGAGGTGGGCGGGATCGTTGCCGTCACCTTCACCGAGAAGGCAGCGGGCGAGCTCAAGCTGCGCCTTCGACAGCGGCTCGAGGAGCGGCGACGCGGGGCGGCGGACGCCGCCGTCGCCGGCCGCCTCGAGGCGGCCGTGCAGCATCTCGAGGAAGCGCACGTCAGCACGATCCACGGTTTCTGCGCGGACATGTTGCGCGAGCGGCCGGTCGAGGCGCGTGTGGATCCGCTCTTCCGGGTACTCACCGAAGGGCAGGCCGAGCGGTTGTTCGACGAGGCATTCGCCGGCTGGTTCCAGGGACACCTCGAGAATCCGCCCGAGGGTGTTCGCCGGTCGCTGCGTCGCTTCGGGCGTGCGGCGCGGCCCGGCGAGATCGACGAGGACGGGCCGGTCGAGCGGCTGCGCCGTGCCGCCTTCCATCTCACCGAGTGGCGTGATTTCCGAAGCGAGTGGACGCGCGAGCCATTCGATCGGGCG
>DATDHP010000153.1:0-4971 GCA_036521515.1 Vicinamibacterales bacterium | reverse complement strand
GCAGCCTCGTTGACATCGATTCGACGACGGGGAAGGAGCGCGAGGCCGGGCTGTGGCTCGCGCGATTCCTGCGGGAGCGCGGGTACACCGTCGAGGAGCAACCGGTAGGCGACGGTCGCTTCAACCTCTACGCGCACCTGGACACGCCGCCCCGAGTCGTGTTTTCCACCCACGTCGACTGTGTGCCGCCGTTCTTCCCGAGCCGGGAGGAGCGCGGCCTGGTCTTTGGCCGCGGCTCGTGTGATGCGAAGGGCATTCTTGCCGCGCAGGTCGTCGCCGCCGAGCGCGTCAGGGCCGCGGGAGAATCGCGGCTGGGGCTGCTCTTCGTCGTAGGGGAGGAACGCGGCCACGACGGCGCGCGCGTGGCCAACGATCATGCCCCCGAGGGCGTCAAGTACCTGATCAATGGCGAGCCCACGGACAATCGCCTTGGCGCGGCCACGCGCGGCGTGCTGTGGGTGCGGCTGCGCGCCGTCGGCCGCGCCGCGCATTCGGCCTTCCCGGAGCTCGGCGATTCCGCCATCGACAAGCTGCTCGATGCGCTGATGGTCGTCCGTGGCCTGGGGCTGCCTGAGGATCCGCTGCTTGGACCGACGCACTATACCGTTGGCGTGATTGATGGCGGCGTCGCCCCGAACGTCGTGTCTCCGCACGCGACAGCGGAGTTGTTGTTCCGGATCGTGGGCGATGGCGGCGACGTCCGGAAGCTCCTGGGCGTCGTCGACGGGCTCGTCTCGGTCGAGGAGGTGCTCGAGATACCGGCAGTGAAGATGCACACGGTGCCGGGCTTCGAGTCCGCCGTGTTTCCGTACACGACCGACATCCCGCTCCTGACACGGTGGGGGCAGCCGCTGCTGATCGGTCCAGGGTCCATTCACGTCGCGCACACCGACGAAGAGCACGTCGCGGTCGACGAGCTATGGCAGGCCGTTGAGCTCTACGCCTCGCTGGCGCAGCGGCTTCTTGCGTCCACGTAGTCGCGGAGAACAGTCGGCGAAATCATCTCCGCGTCTCCGTGCCTCCGCGGCCCGTGGTTGCGGCAGCTCGACGACCTCTTCCAGTGACTCCTGCATGGCTGGGCCTCCAGATCGCTCAGGATGTGAGGCTTCCCAAAGAATGTCCATCAGCACCCTCCTGGTGGCTGCTGTCCTTCCCCGGGATCCCCCGACCCCGATCCCCCATTCTCAATGTCGCCCGTCGCCAGTTTTCGGCGGCGGCGTACGGTAAACTGAGTCTTTACCGGACCGGCGTCCGGCCGGAGTGAGCCGCACCGCGGCCCGGACCCTGTGCAACCCCAGCCTGCGAACCGCGTCAGGGCCGGAAGGCAGCAGCGCTAAACAGACCCTGAGGTGTGCCGCAGGTGCACCGGGTCGCGGTGGGGCTCACTACAACTCCCAAATCCCAAAAGGCCAACTCCCAACCGTGTCTTATCAGGTTCTGGCCCGCAAATGGCGGCCGCAGCGGTTCGACGACGTGGTCGGGCAGCAGGCGGTGACGCGGACGCTGCGCAACGCCATCACGAGCGGCCGCGTCGCCCAGGCCTTTGTGTTTGCGGGGCCGCGCGGATGCGGAAAGACGACGACGGCGCGCATCCTGGCGCGCGCCCTGAACTGCGTGAAGGGACCGTCGCCCGACCCGTGCGGCGAGTGCGACGCCTGCGTCGAGATCGCGCAGGGCCGCGACATGGATGTGCTGGAGATCGACGCCGCGAGCCATTCCGGCATCGACAATATCCGGGAAGTGGTCATCGCCGGCCTGGGGATCGCGCCCGTACGCAACCGCTGCAAGGTCTTCATCATCGACGAGGTGCACCAGCTCTCGGGGCCCTCCTTCAACGCTCTCCTCAAATCGATCGAGGAACCGCCGGCGCACGTCGTGTTCATGATGGCCACGACGGAGCTGCACAAGATCCCGGACACGATCCTGTCGCGGTCCCAGGTCTTCGAGTTCCGCACGATCCCGACCGGGGCGATCGCCGACCAGCTCCGGAAGATCGCCGATGCCGAGAAGATCGAGGTGTCCGAGGTCGCGCTCGCCCTCGTGGCGCGCGCGGCGGAAGGCAGCATGCGCGACGCGCAGAGCGCGTTGGACCAGGTCATCGCGTTCGCCGGCCAGTCGATCTCCGTCGACGACGTGTCGACCGTGCTGGGCCTCGTGGGGCGCGACCTGCTCTTCGACGTGATCGACGCCGTGATCGAGGAAGACGGCCCCCGCGCGTTCGCGCTGGCCGACCGCGCGACCCAGGCCGGGCACGACCTGAGGCTCGTGTGCCGCGAGCTCTCGCGCGTCGTGCGCGACATGATGCTGATCTCGGTGGACCCGGCGCGCGCCGGCGGCGGCGAGCTCGCCGAAGGCGAGCGGGAGCGCCTGGCGCAGCTGGCGCAGCGCTTCTCGCGCGAAGACCTGATGCGTGCCTTCGACCTGCTGGCCAAAGCCGAGACCGACATTCGCACCGCGTCCCACCCCCGGTACTATTTCGAGATGGTGCTGCTGCGGTGGATGCACCTGCGCAAGCTCGTTCCGCTCGCTGAGCTGATGGAGCGTCTGGCTGGTGGCTCCGCACCGACAGGTAGCAGGCTCGCACAGGCCGGTGAAAAGCTTGCACCAACCAGTAACAGGGTCGCACCCACAAAGGACAGGCTGGCCGCACCGCCACATGACATGACGGTCGCACCGGCCAGCAGCTTGAAGGACAGGTTCCTGGCGGAGATCAGGGCAGGGAGAGGATCCTTCTACGAGATGGTCGTCGCCCAGGCGCAGCGCATCGACGTGGGCGACGATCGAATTGCGTTTACGTTTCTGCCGGCGCAGCACGTGGCGCTGGACCAGTTCGCCCAGAATCGCCCGTGGCTCGAGGCCGCTGCGGAGCGACTCGCCGGTCGCAGGATTCCGGTTCTTGCGCTTCAGGCTGACGCGCCTGCGCAAGCCGCCGCGGTCGCGCGCAGCGAGGCGGCCAGACCGGACGGTGACGCCCCGAAGCGCGACTTGAAGGCGGAGGCGATGTCCTCGTCCGCCGTCCAGGCCATGCTCGATGTGTTCCCGGCGGAGATCCGGGACGTGGAGGAAATGTAAAGTCTCCAGTCTGCGGTCTCCGGTCTCCGGTCTTCGGTCTTCTGACTGAGAGCTCGCCGGACTGGAAACCAAACCGCAGACCGTAGACTGAAGACCGGAGACGACATGAATCTACAAGCCATGATGAAGCAGGCGCAGGAGATGCAGGCGCGCCTGCAGAAGCAGATGGGCGAGATGCGCATCGAGGCGACCGCCGGGGGCGGGATGGTCACCGTCGTCATGACCGGGACCAAGCAGCTCCAGTCCATCACGATCGATCCAGAGGTCGTCTCGAAGGACGACGTGGAGATGCTGCAAGACCTGATCGTGGCGGCGATCAACGACGCGAACCGCAAGGTCGACGAGCAGCTTGGCCAATCCATGAGCGGCCTGATGGGTGGCCTCAAGATTCCTGGCCTCTGATTGTCTCTTCCCGAGCCCCTCACCCGTCTCGTCGAGCAGCTGCAGAAGCTGCCGGGCATTGGCGCCAAGGGCGCGCAGCGCCTGGCCTTTCACCTGCTGAAGAATCCGCGCGAGGACGCGGAACGCCTGTGCGACGCCATCCGCGACGTCAAGGAGCGCGTCATCTACTGTACGGTGTGCAACAACATCACCGACACGGATCCCTGCATCTTCTGCACGAACCCGGCGCGCGACCAGCGGGTGATCTGCGTCGTCGAGGAGCCGCAGAACGTCAACGTTGTCGAGAAGACGCGCGAGTTCCGCGGCGCCTATCACGTGCTGATGGGCGCGCTCTCGCCGCTGCACGGCGTCGGGCCGGATGACCTCAAGATCAAGGGGCTGCTCGGCCGTGTGGGCGACGGCGCCGTGGACGAAGTGATTCTCGCCACCAACCCCACCGTGGAAGGCGAGGCGACCGCCCTGTATCTGGCGCGTCTGCTCAAGCCGCTCGGCGTCAGGGTCACGCGCATCGCGATGGGCATTCCCGTCGGCTCGGACCTGGAATACGCTGACGAGGTCACGATGACGCGGGCGATGGAAGGACGGAGGGACATTTGAATTCGTGATTGGTGATTCGTGATTCAATCACGACGTCACAATCACGAATCACGAATCACGAATCACGAATGCTGCCGGCTACCTACCAGCTACCCGCTGCGATCGTGCTGCTGCTCGGCGGCATCGTCTCGTGCTTCTTCGGGTACCGTCTGTTCCGCATCGTCCTGGCCATCTTCGGGTTCATTCTCGGGGCGCTGGCGGCCAGCTCCGTGTTTGGCGTGAGCGATACCGGCCCGATGATCGTCGCCGCGATCGTCGGGGGCCTCGTTGGCGCCGCCATCCTGTACGCGGCCTACTTCGTCGGCGTGGCGCTGATCGGCGCCGGGCTTGGCGCGGCGATCGCGAACATGGTGTTCTCCGCCAGCGGCCGCGATCCGCATTTCCTTGTCGTGGTCTTCTTCGCGATCGCCGGCGCCGCGACCTCGATGTACTTGCAGCGCTACTTCATCATCGTCGGCACTGCGTTCGGCGGCGCGTGGACGCTGCTCGTGGGGGCGATGGCGCTCGCTGGCGATCGTGCGGCGATGGCGGCTGCGGCGGCGCGCGACGTGTGGATCGCGTATCCCCTGGACCCGGCGCCCGGGCAGCGGTGGGTGCCGATAACGTGGCTCGTCCTCGGCGCCATCGGCGCGTGGGTGCAGCTGGGTTACACCGGCGGCGAAAAGGGACGCGTCGGACGGCGCGCGAACAAATAGGAGAGCCTTCCCGATCAGCCGCGCGGTTGCGCGCAGGGGACGTCCTCCGTTACGATTCCAAGGCTAGCCTCTTCGCTGTCGCCATGGCATGAAGGGCCAGTCGCGTCTGCATTCCTCGGTAGCTCAATGGCAGAGCATCCGGCTGTTAACCGGAGGGTTGCTGGTTCGAGTCCAGCCCGAGGAGCCAATCACATCAACGACTTAG
>DATDHP010000152.1:0-1582 GCA_036521515.1 Vicinamibacterales bacterium | reverse complement strand
CGAGCGCCGACGGCCGCACGCATACCCTGCACCTCCGGCCCGGCGTCACCTGGTCGGACGGGACGCCGGTCACCTCGGCGGACGTCGTGTTCTCCCTCGAGGCGGTTTTCGATCCCAAGTCGAACAGCGTCCTGACCGAGCTGCTGAGCGTTGGTGGTGACCCGATTCGCGCGACGGCACCCGATGCGCAAACGGTGGTCGTCACCTACCCGCGGCCGTCGGGTCAGGGGTTAGGGCTGCTCGACGTGCTGTCCATCCTTCCGAAACACAAGCTGGAGGCGGCGGTGAAGGGCGGAGCGTTCGCATCCGCGTGGAACGCACAGACTCCCCCCTCCGAGTTCACCGGCACTGGGCCGTTCGTCCTGCGTGAGTACCAGCCCGGACAGCGCCTGATCCTCGACCGCAACCCACGCTACTGGCGGAAGGCGCCGGATGGCGGCGCGCTGCCGTATCTCGATCGTCTCGTCTTCGAGATCGTTCCGGAGCAGAACGCGGAACTGTTGCGCCTCCAATCAGGTGCAGCCGACCTCACCAACAGCGAGCTCAGGCCCGAAGACTACGTCCCGGTGCGGCGCGCGGAACAGCAGGGCCAGCTGCGCCTGATGGAGCTGGGCGTCAGTCCCGACGCCGACGCGCTCTGGTTCTGCCTCAAGCCGGACGTCAAGAAGAAGGATCCGCGCTTCGCGTTCGTGCAGAAGCGCGAGTTCCGCCAGGCGATCTCGCACGCGGTCGATCGCGAGCAGTTCGCCGAGACGGTCTTCCTCGCGGCCGCGGTGCCGGTGTGGGGACCCGTGACGCCGGGCAACAAACCGTGGTTCTGGCCCGATGTTCCGCGCTATCCGTACGACGTCACGCGCGCGCGCGAACTGCTGAAGAGCATCGGTCTGGAGGACCGGAACGGCAACGGGATCGTGGAGGACGCGGCGGGGACCGAAGCACGCTTCACGGTGATCACGCAGCAGGGAATCGGGTGGTACGAGCGCGGGACCGCGGTGCTCCGCGACGAGGCGGCAAAGGTGGGCATCGCCTTCGACGTCGCGCCGCTGGAATTCGGCGCGATGATCGAGCGCATGCTGGCCTGCAACTACGACGCGATCTACATGCGCCCGCTGATCACCGACCTCGACCCGGCGGGCGTTCTCGACTTCTGGCTCAGCTCCGGGGGCGCCCACCTCTGGAACATGGGACAGCGGTCACCCGGGACCGATTGGGAGCGGCAGATCGATACGATCATGCTCGAGCAGGCCTCGACGATCGATCCGGAACGCCGGCGCACGCTGTTCAACGACGCGCAGCGCATCTTCGCCGAGAACGTCCCGGTGCTCTACTTCGTCGCCCCGCGGATGTACGGCGCACACAGCGCGCGGCTGTCCGGCGTCGTTCCTTCCGTCATGCGCCCGCAAGTGCTCTGGAGCGCGGACACGCTGAGTGTGAGAAATTAGGGCGATCGCCGCGCACGCGTGCGCGGCGGGCAGATGGCCAGATTCCTCGTTCGACGGCTCGCGTACGCAGCGCTGCTCGTAGTGGCGGTCTCCTCCGCCGCGCTGATCCTGACCCGCATGGCGCCGGGTGACGTCACCGC
>DATDHP010000151.1:0-8722 GCA_036521515.1 Vicinamibacterales bacterium | reverse complement strand
GAGGGCGTCCGACGGTCGCTGCGCCGTTTCGGCCGCGCCGCACGCCCCGGTGAGGTCGACGAGGACGGTCCGATCGAGCGGCTGCGGCGCGCGGGATTTGCGCTCACCGAGTGGCGCGATTTCCGGACCGGGTGGACGCGCCCGCCGTTCGATCGCCGTGCGGCGATCGCGCGGCTGATCGATCTCGTGCACGCGCTCGCGGATGTGTCGGAGGCCCCGTCGTACTCCGGCGACAACCTGTTCGCAGACACCGAGCCGGTGCGCCGCCTCAGTCGCGACCTGCGCGCCCAGGGCGGGGCGGACGATCTCGACGGGATGGAGGCGCGGCTGATCGATCTCCGCCGCAACCGCGACTTCACCCGCGGGCGCAAGGGGACCGGCCCGGGGTACCGCAAGGGTGTCGCGCGTGCGCAGGTGCTCGATGCACGCGGCGCCTTGATGGCGGCGCTCGAGGAGTTCAGGATGGCGGCGGATGCGGATCTTGCCGCTGCGCTGCAGCGCGAGCTGATGGCGTGCGTTGACGCCTACGAGGCGCTCAAGACGCGAGAGGGGGCGCTCGATTTCCTCGACCTGCTGCTCCGCGCGCGGAACCTGATCCGCGACGACATGCGGGTGCGCCGCCACTTCCAGCAGCGCTTCAAGCGGATCTTCGTCGACGAGTTCCAGGATACCGATCCCCTGCAGGCGGAGCTCCTTCTGCTCCTCGCCTCAGCCGAGCCTGCCGAGACGCGCTGGGAACACATCACTCCCGTTCCGGGCAAGCTGTTCATCGTGGGGGACCCGAAGCAGTCGATTTACCGTTTTCGCCGCGCCGACGTCGGCACGTACCAGCGGGTCTGCGATCGCCTCGCGGCGGGCGGCGCGATCAGGGTCGAGCTGCACAAGAGCTTCCGCAGCGTGCCGAACATTCAACGCGTGGTGAATGCTTCGTTCGCGCCGATCATGGATGGCGACGCCGAGGCGCTGCAGGCGCGCTACATGGCGCTCGAGCCGTCGCGCACCGATCACCCGAGCCAGCCCTCCGTGGTCGCCCTGCCGGTGCCGAAGCCGTACGGCCGGCGATACGTGGCGGCAAGGGAAATAGAAGCCTCGTTGCCTGATGCGATCGGCGCGTACGTGGACTGGCTGGTGCGGGACAGCGGATGGACGGTCACCGAGCGCCGTGATCCGCGCACGCGTGTGCCACTCGAGGCGCGTCACATCTGCATCCTGTTCCGCCGGTTCGTCAGCTACGGAGAAGACATCACCCGGAAGTACGTCGAGGCGCTCGAAGCGCGCGGCGTGCACCACCTGCTCGTCGGCGGCAGGACGTTCCACGATCGCGAGGAGATCGAAACGCTGCGCGCCGCGCTGATGGCCGTCGAATGGCCCGACGACCAGCTTTCCGTGTTCGCGACGCTGCGCGGGTCGCTCTTGGCGATCGGCGACGCCGACCTCCTTGAATATCACTACCTGGCGGGACGCTTTCATCCCTTCCGGATCCCGGACGCATTGCCCGACCGAGTGCAGCCGATCGTCGAGGCGCTGCGCCTGCTGGCCTCGCTCCACAGGCAGCGGAACCGGCGGCCGGTTGCCGACACGATTGCCACGCTCCTCGATCGCACGCGCGCGCACGTCGGATTTGTCCTCCGTCCGGGTGGCGAGCAGGCGCTCGCCAACGTGCTGCACGTGGCGGAGCGTGCGCGGCAGTACGAGCTCGACGGGGGCATGTCGTTCCGCGGATTCGTCGACACGCTGCAGACGGAGGCGGCGGCGGGACAGGCGGCCGAGGCGCCGATCCTGGAGGAGGGCAGCGATGGCGTGCGCCTCATGACCGTCCACAAGGCCAAGGGCCTCGAGTTCCCGGTCGTGATACTCGCGGACATCACGGCACGGCTGACGCCGTACGAGGCGGGACGCTACATCGACGGCCAGCGGCAGCTCTGTGCGATGCGAATCGGCGGCTGGTCGCCCGCGGATCTCAACGATCACAGGGATCTCGAGATACGCCGTGAGCAGAAGGAGGGGGAGCGCATCGCCTACGTGGCCGCGACGCGCGCGCGCGACCTGCTCGTCGTGCCCGCCGTCGGCGACGAAGCCTATGCGGAGGGTTGGGTTGCGCCGTTGAACGCGGCGATCTATCCACCGGAGACCGTGCGTCGAACGGCGGGCCAGGCGCAGGGGTGTCCGGTGTTCAAGAGCAGGGATTCCGTGCTCAACCGGCCTGACGGCGATCCGGCCACGAGCCGCACCGTGTGTCCGGGCGAACACCGCTTCGGCGCCGGCGACACCGCCTGCTCGGTCACCTGGTGGTCGCCGGAGCCGGGCGTGCTGGCTCTGGACGCACAGACGTCCTTCGGCCTCCGGCGCGATGACCTGATCGTCAAGGACGTCGCGCCCGAAGTCGTCGCGGCAGGCCAGCGCGCGTATCGCGACTGGCGCAACAGCCGCGATGCCGCGATCGCGGCTGCGCGGGTACCGTCAATCGCGGTGAGGACGGCCACCGAGGCGGCGCTGGACAAGGCGCCGGCGGCCGCAGCCATCGACGTGGAGATCACGCAAGGCGCTGGGGCCGGTGAACGGCCCGGCGGAAGCCGGTTCGGCACGCTCGTTCACGCGATGCTCGCCGACGTGCCGTTGTTCGACGCGGATCCCGAGGTCGTGGAACGCCTCGCGTCCGCGCACGGACGTGTGCTGGGGGCGGAACGTTCCGAGGTGCTGGCGGCACGGCACGTCTTGCAGCACGTGCTCGCGCATCCCCTGCTTCGGGCCGCGGCCCGGGCCGCTCTTGACGGGCGCTGCTACCGTGAAACGCCGGTGACGTGGAGGCTCGATGACGGCTCGCTCGTGGAAGGCACCGTGGATCTCGCGTACGAGAGTGACGGCGGGATGGTGGTCATCGACTTCAAGACCGATCGGGAGCTGCGTGGCGAACTCGAGCGCTATCGACGGCAGGTGCACATTTACGCGTCGGCGATTGCGTCAGCCACCGGCCGGCCGGCGCGTGCGGTCTTGATGATGATCTGACGCATGAAGCCGGCAGTCGGCAGCGGGCAGCCGGCAGAACAGAAGTTACAAGCACTTTCCTGCCTGCTGCCCGCTGCCAGCTACTGATAGATGGGTGTCCAGCGATTATCAGCCGGGGAAAACTGATAGCGCGCGTCGCAGCAATCGCAATCGTAGTACTCCGTGACCAGTGTTGCACCCAGACTGGGCGGGCTGACGTGGCGGCGATGCAGCACGAGCGCCCGCTCGCGGCACTGTGGGCACCGGTGGGCTTCGGCCGTGAGCGCGTCCCGAGGGGATACGACGTGACGAACGGCGAATTCCATGAATACACTCCGAGGACGTTTGTACTGTCTTGCGACACCAACGACTCTGCTTTTCCGTGAGGTGCGCAATAACTGCGAACTCATGAGCAAAATACGGACCAGCTCGGACGGGTCGGACCCCACTACGACCCCGAGGGATCAGACCCATTACGGGTCAGACCCATAGCGGCGTGTCAACGCTGGCCCGTTCGTTGCCCTCTGACTGCCGGGAGGCTACTGACAGGTGCTGATCAGGTTTAAACAGTCCGTCACGGTGCGACTGTGGGGTAAGGAACTTCCCAGATTCAGGAAAGGCGAGATTCACCACGTCCCGATGGCCGTCGTTGCCGTGCTCCTCGCACAAGGCTGCGCCGAGCCGGTCGCCCGGCCGCCGGCGATGCCCAGCCAGGCGCTCGCCCGGGTTGCTTAGCCATTCGGCTTCGGGCTTGCGCGGCGATGCGCCGATCGAGGTCGGCGATGGGCTGTTCCACCATCGCGCGAATGCGCGGGTGCCGACGCGCGTCGGAGATGGGCGCGCGTCCGTGCGGGCACGAGTGTTCGCCGTTCCGCTCGCCGCGCCGCGCTGGCCCGATCGATTGGCGGTCCGATCCGACGTCGATCCTGCGCTGCGTCCTGTTGTGCCTCGACCGCCTTGCTCTCGAACCCTCTGGCCACGATTCAGGCGGCGATGCCGCTGCGGCCCGCGTTCGTCAGGCGCTTCTTCGACCGCACGATGATACGCTTCCACCCCATGAACACCAGCGACGCCGCCGCCAGCCACAGGCGACGCCGCAGGTACCACGGTTTCTTCTGATCACCATCTCGCCGCCCGCCGCGTGCGTGCGCGCGGCGATCACGCTCCTCGTTGGCGCGACGATTGTCCTCAAGAGTCATATTCGGAGCTTATCACCGCGGTTTTCGCGCGTGATCGACTTTCAAAACCTCAGCCACGCATTTTCGGCATAGACGGGCTTTGCCGCGAGCGTGCCGCCACCCTTGTCAAGCTGGAATACGGGTTGTATCGCTTCTTATTCGGGAAGTTGGACTTGAAAAGAAGGCGACGCCAGATCCTCGTTGTCGAAGACGACGTCGCGCTGGCTTCGATGTATCGCACCACGCTGGGGTTCGCCGGTTAATGGTATCTCCCAACCTCACGGCCGACCTCGAACTGCCCTCACCCGACGACTGACGGCACAGCCGTTGCTCCGTCATTCGTGACCTTCATGGATGTTGGACGTTGGGAGTCGGCGTACGCATCACGGTGGGAGTTGAGCGGCCGGTCGCGAATGAAGTCGCGCCCGCGGATGACCTCTGCCACGTTCTTGGCACCGCCGACAAACGGCACGGCATTCAGCGCGGTGTCGAGGGTTCCGCCCACGAGGCCCTTCTGGCGGATGGCCGAGCCGAGCGCGTACAGCGCGATCGCAGCGCCGATCCACGGAAGTGACCGGCCGACGCGCCGCGCGAGGCGGATCTGCGCGTACCGGGACGCTTGTTGGATGCTCATCCCCTTGAAGTCAGCAAACGCCATGCCTTGAGCTTGAATCTTGACGTTCGTGCCTTGTGCTCGTGGGCCGTCATGACGGAGGGCATGCTGTCGAGCTTACACACAAAAATCAACACGTGGAAAAAGTACAGGGCGGCCTGACAGAGGCCGAAAAACGTGACAACGTGATCAGGCTGGTGTTCTGCGGCGACGTCGAGCGCTTCGAGGAGTTCGTCCGCGTTGTCCGCGAGGAGATTCCCGAAGGCACCGGCGTCGTGCTGCGGGGGAGCGCCGTGACCGGGACGCGCTGGAAGGACGGCGCCGCGTTCGACGCAGACGGTCCGGGCACGAGCGACCTCGACCTGACACTGGTCGGCGACGAGGTCATCGGGCTGTTCACGGTGACCGGGTTCTTCGTGCCCGGCCTGCATTCGCGACCGCTGTCGGACGAAGATCCAGGGATCGCTCCAGACCTCGTGCCGCTGCGGGAAACGCTCATGGCGATGACGGGCCGCCCGGTGAACATTCAGGCCTCGCGCGGCGTGGTGATGACGCTGCGCGGGGAGGTCCTCGACCAGCCCTATTTCACGCTCCTCGAGAAACCCGACGCGTGATTCTTCGACTTCTCTCCTACAACATCCGGTGCGGCGGCGCCGGGCGCGAAGGCGCGCTCGCGGCGGTCATCCGCGCGGCGGCGCCCGATGTCGTGGTGCTGCAGGAAGCGACGAGCCCGGCCGTCGTCGAGCGGCTGGCCGGCGAGACCGGCCTGATGGCGTGGGGCTCGCGCGCGGGCCACTCGCTCGGGTTCATGAGCCGCATTCCGGTGCGCGCGGAGTGGCACCGTCCGCGCGTGTCGCGGCACGCGTTCCTCGAGATCGCGCCGGAAGGGGCTGGGTGGCGGGTGTTCGGCGTGCACCTGAGCGCGGTGCACGCCGCGTGGACCGAACGCCGCCGTGTCTACGAGCTGCGCGCGCTGCTCGGCGCGATCGGCCGTGAGCAGCCTGGGCCGCACGCGCTCGTGGGTGATTTCAATACGCTGGCGCCCGGCGAGCTGCTCGAGGTGCGCAGGCTGCCGGCGCGGCTGCGCGCGCTCGTCTGGCTGAGTGGAGGCCGCATCCGCTGGCGCACGGTCCGGACCGTGCTCGATGCCGGGTACGTCGATGCGTTCCGGCAGTGCCACCCGGACCTGGTCGGCAACACCTTCCCCACGTGGGATCCGCACGTGCGTCTCGACTATCTATTCATTCCGGGTGGGTTCATCGCCAACGTGCGCGCCTGCGAGGTGGTGGCGCGTCCCGAGGCGAAGGAAGCGTCGGATCATCTGCCGCTGTGTGCAGAGCTCGACGTCTAGTGCAGTACGCTACCGCCGCGTGGAGCGGCGAGCGTTCGGGGCCAGTGGCATGGAGGTCCCCGTCATCGGGATGGGGACCTGGCACACATTCGACGTCAGGGGGGCGACGGCCGACGAGCGGGGCGCGGTCACCGACGCCGCGTTCGCCAGCGGTGCGGCGCTCTTCGACTCGTCGCCGATGTACGGCGAAGCCGAGCGCGTTCTTGGACGCACGCTGGTCGGACGTCGCGACCTGGCGATCGTTGCCACGAAGGTGTGGACGGCCGACGACCGGGAAGCAGAGCAGCAAGTCGCCCGCGCCCTCGGCTACTTCGGCGGACACGTCGACATCTACCAGGTCCACAACCTGCGCGCGTGGTCGAAGCGCCTCGCGCAGCTCGAGCGACTGAAAGCCAGGGGCGCGGTGCGGGTGATCGGCATCACGCATTACAGTCCGCACGCGTTCCGCGAGCTGTTGCAGGTGATGGCCGATCCGCGCGTGCAGGCGATCCAGGTCCCGTACAACCCGCGTGAGCGAGAGGTCGAGAAGGATATCCTGCCGGCCGCGGCCGATCTCGGGCTTGGCGTGCTCGTGATGCGCCCATTCGGAGAAGGCAGCCTGCTCAGGGCGCGTGTCGCTCCCGAGTCGCTGAAGCCGCTCGCGCCGTTCGGCGTGACGACGTGGCCCCAGGCGCTGCTGAAGTGGATCCTGAGCGAGCGCCGCTGCCACGCGGCGATACCCGCCACGTCGAGCGCGGCGCATCTGCGCGAGAACGCGGCTGCGGGATCGCCGCCGTGGTTCGGCGACGAGGAGCGTGCCTATGTAGCCCGCCTCGCACGGTAGTGCTAGAATTCCTGCGGAAATTCTGTGGAGGTGGTGGCGCAGTGATTCGTCCGCGGTGATGCGGCCGCGCATCGTCTCCGAGATCCCGACGCCTGCGCTCGTCATCGATGTCGCGGCGATGCAGCGCAACATCCATCGGATGGCGCGCTTCTTCGCCGACGGACCGTGTCGGCTGCGCCCCCATTTCAAAGCCCACAAGACGCCGGAGATCGCGCGCCGGCAGCTGGCCGCCGGCTCGGTCAGCGGCCTGACGTGCGCGACGGTGTCCGAGGCGGAGATCGCCGCGCCGCTCACCGGCGACATTCTCATCGCAAACGAGGTGGTGGGTCCCGGCACGTGCGACCGCGTGGCTGCGCTCGCGCGCGGCGGCCGGCCGATGACGATCGCCGCCGATTCGGTGGACGGCCTCGTGCAGATGGCCGCGGCCGCGCAGCGAGCCGAGGTCACCGTCGGTATCCTCGTCGACGTGAACGTGGGACAGAACCGATGCGGCGTGGCGCCGGGCCACGACGCGCTGGCGCTCGCGCGCCGGGCGGCGGCCATGACTGGCCTGCGGCTCCGCGGCGTGATGGGGTACGAAGGACACCTGCAGCCGATCGTCGATCGCACGGAGCGCGAAGCGCGCACGCGCCGGGCGATGGACGCGCTCGTGGGGACCGCTCGCCTCCTGGGGGATCACGGGTTGACGTGCGATATCGTGTCCGCGGGCGGGACCGGGACGCATGACATCAGCGGCCGCGTTCCCGGCGTGACGGAGATCCAGGCGGGATCGTACGTGCTCATGGACGCCGACTACGCGCGCCTCGCGCTGCCGTTCGAGCAGGCGCTGTTCGTGCTCGGCACCATCGTCAGCCGTCCCGTGCCGGAGCGTTGCGTGGCCGACTGCGGACACAAGGCGACGAGCAAGGATCACGGACATCCGTCCGTCGAAGGCGTGGAGGGAGCGTCCGTGCTGTCGCTGAACGACGAGCATGCCACCATCGCGCTGCCGCCGAATGCCGCGGTGGCGATCGGCGACCGCATCCGGCTGCGGCCGTCGCACATCGACCCGACCATCAACCTTCACGACGTGCTCTACGCGCTCGAGGACGACCGGGTGGTCGACATCTGGCCGATTGCTGCCCGCGGCTACCCGGAGCAGCGGGTCATCCCGGCGAATGCTTGAGAGAGACGGGGGAGCCGGGATCAGGGATCGCGGAGTCCGTATCCACCCATCCGATTCCACTCAATACCATGCGCTCTGAGCGCCTGGCCAGGTGCCGCGCGCCCAGACGCCCCGCTGCACTTCGCGGATCAGACCGGACGACGCCAGCCGCTGCAGGATCCGCTGCGCCGCTTCCATCGGCACGCCTAACCATGACTGGAGCGAGGTGACGGAAAGCGTGACACTCGGGTTCTGGACGATGCTGTTGATCACCTGGCGGACGACGGCCGCCCGTTGAGCGATGTTGCGGCGTTCAACCCCCATTGGTTCGTTCCTCCACTCGATTCAAGAGGCAATAGGGATGCCCAAAAATGCGGGCAAAAATGTCGTTCCTGTCGCAAGTGAGTCAGTTGTCAGGGGCCTGACCCCAGTGACCAGTCGTACAGAAGCCTGATCCATCCGGTCGGCTGGGTCTTCCAGAGCTGAAGGTATCTGGTCAGCGCGAGCAGAAATGCCTCGTGTTGGGTCGTAGAAGCCTCTTCCGGCCGCTCGGCCTCATCCCGCCCCAACCTACCGGGTCCCGAGCCCCGGAAAACCCGGCCAGCCTACCGGCAGGCCGGATGCTGAC
>DATDHP010000150.1:0-8346 GCA_036521515.1 Vicinamibacterales bacterium | reverse complement strand
GGGTACACGCGGATCCGTCCGCGCGAGGCGGTCCCGGTCGAGAGCGGCGGCGGCGGATCCAGTGCGTCCTCTGGCGGTGGCGGCGGACGCAGCACGGTAACGAGCTCCGGCGGCTACTCGCAGTCAGGAGGCGGCTCGTCGAGCGGCTCGAGTGGTGGATCGTCGTCCGGCTCGTCGGGATCCGGCGGCGGCGGCGGCGGCGGCGGCCGCACAGCCCAACCGCGATAGTGAGTGGTGTTCGGGCCGCATGAACGAAAAGGGCACCCTGCGGGTGCCCTTTTTTTTGTCGGGGCTATTTGGACTGATCGTCCTGAGGGGACGCGAGTGATGCCGGAGGCTGCGCCTGGAGCGCCGCCAGATGCGCGTGCAGCGCATCGATATGGGCTCGGAGCTTGCGTGAATGCACGCGGTGCCCTTCAGAGTCCGCGGGATGCCTCTCGAGGTACTCGTGTTCGCGCTGCAGCGCTTTTTGCTCTGCCTGCAGCCGGCGGTGCTCCGCGTCGAGGGCACTCCGGGCATCGCCCATTGCTGATTCGCTCCAAGAGCTATTCTACGCGCGATCAGGTCTCCGGGCGCTTGTTCCCCATGTACTCGAGCACGAAGAGACCCGTGCCGACACGATCCGAGGCGTAGGCCAGGCCGCGGTGGTCGATATCCACGTCGTTCATTTGGATCACGACCGGCTGGCCATCCCCCATCGAGTACGAGTTCTGGTTCGTCTTCGGAATGTAATACCCCAGCTCCCGCAGGTTGTAGGGATCGCGGAGGTCGACGACCCTGACGCCCGCGTTGAAGTACGCGATCCACGCAATCTTGTCCTCGAAGCGGTTGATCTGGCCGTTGACCGTGTCTGCCGACTGGTGGGGCCCGAAGCGCCCGCCCTTCTCGCAGAAATTCCCGACCGGCACCTGCCACACCGAAACCGGGAACGGCTTCGTTTCCGTGGTGATGTCGATCATGTACGAAGCCGTCCGCACGCCGTTGGGGCACGGCCTCGAATCGGCCGCGCCAGCCGCCTCGTCGACCACGAATGCATACGTGCGCGGCAGCGCGCTCTTCCCGAAGTTCGGCACCTCGTTGTAGACGATCGGAGACACGGTATGCGGTCCGCGATGCGGCGGGTTCATGTCGACTTCCCAGACCAGCTTCGGCTGCGCCGGGTTGGAGATGTCGAACCCGGCCACCTGGCCGCCCGCGTTCCGGTAGCCGACGTAGAGCCGCTTGTTCTGCTCGTCGACGACCGGGTGATGTGAGTATTGCCCTTCGTAGCCCGGCTCGCCGTCCTTGAGCCCGGGAATCCAGGCGCGGCCGACCAGCTTCGGGTCCTTCGGGTTCTTCAGGTCGAAGATCTGGACGATGACATTGCGGAACCCGGGCTCCCCTGACGCCGCGTAGAAGTAGCCGGTGTCCTGGGACCACCACCCTTTGTGCGCGCGCATGATGAAGTTGCCGCCGCACCCGGGTCCGCACGAGTTCGGCGGCGTACCCTTGATCTCGGCCACCAGCGAGATCTTCGCTGGATCGCTGTCGCGGGTGGTGATGTCGAAGATCTGATACTTCAGGTCGGTTCCCGTTTCGCCCTGCGTCAGCGCCTCGGAGTTGCGGAGCAGGTAGTCGCGCCCCGAACCGTCGAACTTGTAGTCGTACACCACCGTCACGCCGCGCGAGTTGCGGTTCGTCTCGTTCGGGATGTGCCACACGAGCTTCGGACTGGCCGGATCGGCGATGTCGAGGATCGACGTGCCGTTCCATTCCATCTTGCCGGTGATCGGATTGAGCAGCGGCTTCTCTTCCGCGAACGCCTCGTGGTGGCCGACGTAGACCCAGCTTCCGTTTGCCGGATCCGACTTGGTCGTGACGACGAGCGCCGTGCGTCCCTGCAGATCGTTGTAGCCCACGAGGCGCACGTTCTCCGCCGCTTCGGCGCGCGGATCGGCAGCGGTCGCCGTGCCGGCGCCTTCCCCGTCGTCTGACGCCCCGGACGTGCAGCCGGAGAGCAGCATTGCCATGAGCGGCACGGCAGCGACGGCCGCGATGCTCAGTCGAATTGCAGGTTGCGAACCCCGAATCCCGAATCCCGAACCCCGGGTCACCATCCGCGTGGTTCTCTGGCCCATCACACTCCTCCTCGAGGGAATCGATCCGGATTGTCGGTGAACAACGCGTCCACCCCGAGATCGAAGAGGTAATACCGCATCTCGTCGCGCACGTCTGCAAACCGTGACGCCGCTCTCGACGTGAACGTGTACGGCGTCACCGTCAGGCCCGCCTTGCGCGCGGCCTGGACGATCTCGGGACGCCCGTCGAGCAGGCGCTTGGTCGGGCCGATGCCGGTCGCGAATCCCGCGATGTCCCTGAGTCCGTCCGCGGACAGCCAGCGCGCCCCGTCCCGCCCCTCGATGAGAAAGGTCCGCGGCAGGGACGGCAGCACCTTCGCGAGCTCGCGCAGCACCCGATCGTCGAACGACTGCACGACGAGCCGGGCAGCCGGCACGCGCTCGAGGCCGGCACGGCGCAGCGAGGCCGCGAACAAGGCGGTCATGTCGATGCCGCGCGCGCGATAGAGCGGGGGACTCTTCAGCTCCGGATACAGGCCGGCGGAGGTGCCGACCACCGCGATCGCTTCCTCCCACGTCGGCACGCGCTCCCCCGCGAACCGCCGGTCGAACCAGCTTCCGGCGTCGAGCCGCTTGATCTCGGCAAGGGTGAAATCCACGGCCAGCCACTGGCGCTGCCCCGTGGCCGGATCCTCGGTGGCGCGATCTGGAAAGACCTCCGCGACATTGGTCGTCCGCTCCAGCGAATCGTCGTGAAGGCAGATCAGCACGCCGTCCTTCGTCACGGCGAGATCCTGCTCGACGTAGTCGGCCTTCTGCTCGATGGCGAGACGGTACGCGGCCAGCGTGTGCTCGGGCGCATAGGCGGAGGCGCCGCGGTGTGCAATGGCGACTTTCATCATTCCTGTCGGACCCTGAGCGCCCGCGTGCGCGACGGCCGCGGCCAGCACGGCGAGCGCCGGAAGAGTCCAGATTGCGCGAAACATAGACCGGGATAGTACTCCTTTGACCCCCCGTTGTGGATATGGTGTGATTCGAGCGCGAATGCGTGCCTCTTTGCTCGTGGCCGCCATCATCCTGTCCGCCACGGCCGCCTGCGGCGGCGGGGAGAATCGGCAGACCGTCACGATTTACACGTCTATCTACGAGCACGTTATTGCCGCGCTCGACCCGGTGCTGGCGAAAACGTTTCCCGACGTCACGATCCGCTGGTTCCAGCGCGGCAGCGAGGACGTGGCGGCGCGTCTCAACAGCGAGATCGCCGCCGGGCGAGTGGCCGCCGACCTCGTCATGACCTCGGACCCGTTCTGGTACGAGGAGTTGAAGGAGGCCGGTCACCTGCTGGAGTACCGCTCGCCGCGGGCTGCCGGCATTCCGCCCGCGTTGAACGATCCCGATGGAACGTTCGTGACCGTCCGCGTGCCGGTGATGGTGTTGACCGTCAACACCAGTCGCGTCGCTGACGGCGCGTGGCCCCGCCGCTTCCGCGAGCTGGCCGATCCGGCGTGGGCCGGCCGCATCACGATGGGCGATCCCAACCGTTCGGGCTCGGCGTTCACGGCCGTCGCGGCGCTCCAGCGGAAGTACGGGTGGGAATACTTCGAAGGTCTGCGCCGCAATGACATGCTCGCAGCCGGCGGCAACAGCGCCGTGCTGAGTCGCGTGATGACGGGGGAGAAGGATGCCGGCATCATCCTGCTGGAGAACCTGCTGCAGGCGCGCGCGCAGAACGCCAGCGCCCCGATCGCGATCGTCTACCCCGAAGACGGAGCGATTCTGGTGCCGAGTCCGATGGCGATTATGAAAACGACCGCCGCGCCCGACGCGGCGCGCCGTCTGTACGATTTCTTCCTGTCCGACGCCGGCCAGTCGGCGCTCGTCAGCGGGTGGATGTATTCGCCGTTCGACCATCTCGAGCCGCCGGCGGGCGCCCGGCCCTGGCGGGAGGTGTTTTCCGCGACGCTCCTCCCCTGGACGTTCGAGTACCTGCACGAAACCACGCGCGCGCGCGACGACATCAAGCGGCGGTTCAATTCCATCGTGCTCGAACCGCGATGAGCCGGTTCGTCGGACGCTTCGGAGGTGGTGTCGCGGCGGGGCTCCTGGCCGTCGTCACGATCGCGCCGATCATCCTGGTCGTGATCAGATCCGTTGCCACTCCCGCTGGCGTCACCTGGCGTCACTACCAGGAGGCGTTCAGCGACCCGGCCAACCTCCAGGCGATCGGCAATACGCTGGTCGTGTCGGCCGCGACGGTGCTGTTCGCCGCTGCGCTGGCCATTCCGGCCGCGTGGCTGGTTGCCCGGACCGATCTCCCGGGAGCGCGCCGGTTCCGCGCGCTTCTTCTCGTGCCTTACGTCGTTCCGCCCTACCTCGGCGCGATCGCCTGGATCAACCTCGCCAACCCGACGGTCGGCTGGCTGAACCGCGCGGCCGGTGGCACCGTGTTCGACATCTACACGACCACCGGCATTGTCTGGGTGCTCGGACTCTTCTACTACACGTTCATGTACCTGACGTCCCTCTCGGCGCTGGAGAACATGGATGCCAGCCTGGAGGACGCTGCCCGGGTGAGCGGCGCAGGGCCGTTCACGGTGCTTCGGACGATCACGTTGCCGCTCATCCGGCCCGCGATCCTGGCAGGCGCGTTTCTCGTCTTTGCCGCCTCGGCGTCCGCGTTTGGCGTACCTGCGCTCGTCGGCACGCCTGCGCGGGTGCACGTGCTCACCACGCGCATCTACAGCCACGTCACCACGGGCGGGCTCGATGGCCTGTACACCGCGGCTGCGTTGAGCGTCCCGCTGCTGGTCATCGCGCTCCTGACATGGATGCTGGCTGACCGCCTTGGCCGCGGCGGCCGCATCACGAGCGTGACCGGAAAGGCGTCGGCTCCGTCACGCGTCGCGCTCGGCGCGTGGCGGTGGCCGATCTGTGCCGCTGTCGCGTCCCTTGTCTTCCTGACCTGCCTGCTGCCGGTATTCGCCATCGTGCTCACCTCGTTGATGAACGTCGTCGGCGATTTCCGGTGGAGCAATGTCACGATCGACAAGTATCGGTACGTGCTGCTGACGCGGCCCGACACGGCACGCGGGTTCATCAACTCGTTCGCGCTCGCGTTCGCAGCGGCCACGCTGGCGGTGGCAATCGGCACCGGCGTCGCGTACGTGCAGGGTCATCCGCACCTGAAAGCAAGGCGGGCACTGGACCTGTGCGTCAACCTGCCCTACGCCGCGCCAGGCACCATCCTCGCGCTCGGGTTGATCCTGTTGTGGAGCTGGCCGCTCGCGCTGATCGACACGCTGTGGGTTCTGCTTCTCGCATACGTGGCGAAGCATCTGTCGCTCGCGGTGCGCTCGATCACGACAGCGGTGAGGCAGACCGACGTCACGCTCGAGGAAGCGGCGCGCATCTCGGGCGCCGGCGTCATGATGACTTTTCGGACCATCTGGATCCCGCTGCTCAGGCCGGCCATCCTCGCCGGATTTTTCCTCGTCTTCATGCCGGCGTTCGGCGAGCTGACGATGTCGATCCTGCTGGTCGGCCCGGGTACGGAAACCGTCGGCACCGTGCTGTTTGCACTGCAGGAATACGCCGACCCGCCGTCGGCCAGCGTGGTCGCCGTCCTGATCCTCGCGTTCATCCTCGCGGCGTACGCCGCGGCCGCCGCGCTCGCCCGATGAGCCGCGGGATTCGTGCCTACGAACCACGAACCACGATTCACGAATCACGATTCACGAATCACGATTCACGAATGATCATATGGCCCAGATCATCCTGCGGTCGCTCGAGAAGCGGTTCGGATCGTTCCTGGCGGTCAGCCATCTCGATCTCGAGGTTCACGAAGGCGAGTTGATGACGCTGCTCGGCCCGTCCGGGTGCGGCAAGACGACGACCCTGCGGATGATTGCCGGGCTCGAGATTCCGACCGCGGGACGCATCGAGCTCGCCGGCCAGACGCTCAACGATACGGCCGCCGGCATTGCCGTCCCGCCGGAGCGG
Organism: Vicinamibacterales bacterium; assembly: GCA_036521515.1. Taxonomy (GTDB): domain Bacteria; phylum Acidobacteriota; class Vicinamibacteria; order Vicinamibacterales; family UBA2999; genus Gp6-AA40. The sequence goes on along the minus strand of DATDHP010000150.1, from coordinate 2,290 downwards.
CGGGGCATGGGCATGGTGTTCCAGTCATACGCCGTGTGGCCGCACATGACCGTCGCGCGGAACATCGACTACCCGCTTCGAATCCGGAAGGTCGCGCGCGACGAGCGCGAGCGGCGGCTGGCGCGGACGCTCGAGCTGGTGCAGCTCGCCGGATATGCCGACAGGTACCCGCACCAGCTCTCCGGTGGCCAGCAGCAGCGCGTGGCGCTGGCGCGCGGCCTGATCATGGAGCCAGCGGTGCTGCTGCTCGACGAGCCGCTCAGCAACCTCGACGCGAAGCTGCGCCGCGCCATGCGCCGCGAGATTCGTGCGATCCAGCGCGCGCTCCGCATGACGATGCTCTACGTGACGCACGACCGCGAGGAGGCGGAGGAGATCTCGGACCGCATGGCGGTGCTCGTCGCCGGCCGGCTGGCGCAGGTCGCCACGCCTGCCGAGATCCAATCCAGTCCCGCCGATGACGAGGTGAGGGGGTTCTTCGCTGACTAGTCGGCAGTGGGCGCTGGGCAGTCGGCAGTGGGCGGCCTTCCGGCTAAAGCCGGAAGCCACAAGCACCTCTTCGCACCACTGCCGGCTGCCGACTGTCCGCTCCTTCCGGCTTCACCCGAAAGGATGTGGCTTCCGGCTTCAGCCGGAAGATCAGCTGCCGGGTGGCGGCTTGTACGTCGTCGACGTGTCCACCGTGAACTTGCGGTAGTTGGAGAACTCCGACACGCCGTGGAGGCGCAGGCGCCTGAGGAGCGCGACGCGCGCGCTCGCCGTCCACGTGACCTCGGCGGGCAGCCAGGCCTCGTTGTTCACCTTGCGCCGCTCGTAGCTCGCGACGGTGCCCTTGTGCACCCGCGCGAGCAGGCCAAGGCCAATCGACAGCGTGTCGATTGCCTCGATCTCGACCCGGACCAGCTCGTAGTCCGACTCGCTGATCCACGCGCGCGCCTTGAAGTGGCGCATGATCTTGCCGTCATCGGTCAGCGGCTTCACCCCCGGCTTCGGTGTCAGCGTCGCGACGATCGTGTCGTGGCCCTCGATTGCCTCGCGCCCGAGCATGCGGATGTCGTACACGCGGAAGAGGTCGTCGATCGCCGCGGCGTACTCGCGCCGCTGCTTGTCCTCCTCGCGCGCGATGGAGCGCCGCTCCGACGCGGTCGCCGTCGAGGCGACCTTCCGCGCATACTCCTCGACGCGCTTCTGGCGCTCGCGATCCTGCCTGGCCAGCTTCTCCGCCGGCACCGGCCTGCCGTTTTCCTCGATCAGCCGCCGGTACCGATCTTCCCCTGGCAACCCCGGGTAGACCTCGAAGACCTTGATCGATTCGTCCTTCGTGCGTCCCGATCCGTCCAGATTCTGCTCGATGCGGCGCTCGACGAACGAGTAGCCGCTCTGCCGTTCCTCGTCGGTCGCGAGGTGCTTCCTTACCTGGGCTGCAAACGTGTCGTAGTCGGGAAGCGGACGCTCCTGAGCCGCAGAGGTTGCCAGGAGAAGGAGGACGGCGCAGACAACGCGCATATGGCCATTGTAGACACTTCTTGTTCGGGCTGAGAGGAGGCGATCACCGTCACGGCGCAGTGACCGAGAGCCTGACCGTGCCCGCGCTATCCAGGTGGGTGCCCGCGCGTCTCGCGACGTACCGTTCCCGCTCACCCGTTGACGTGCTGAACTTGGTCTCGACGCCTATGCCGCACGGGTACTCCTGCGCCACGAAGATGGCGACGCGGCTGTTGTGGTTTCGTTGATGGTCAAACTTCGACGTCGATGCACAGTCTTTCGGATGACGGTTAAACAATCCGGTTGAGCTTCATCCGGCCGCTCCATCTGGGTATCTTCGACCCCTTCCGGAGCGCCGTGAACGAGGAACGCCGCGACACGATCGCGACAGACGAAAACCGCCCCGCGGGGAGGCCTGTCCCGTTTGTGACCGGTTGGGAGTCGTGTCTGTGACCACCTTCCGCTGGGCCGGCGAGCGCCACCTGCACCGGTTCTGCAGGGGGTGCGGCCACGCGTGGGCCGCCGCCGAGCGGCGCGTGCGCGAGCGGCGTCCGCTGACTTGAATCGTGGATGTCACCTCCTCCACGATGTGCGGAATGGCCCGTTCCGCACGTCTCGGCGCATCACCCGCCTTTGTCGCGCCGATGACAGCCCGGATCGTTCAGCAGCTTCCCGAGGGCGAGGCCTGGCTGTACGAGGTGAAGTTCGTCGGCTACCGGGCACTGCTGCTGAAGGACGGGGGCCAGGTCCGAATCCGATCCCGGAACGACAAGGATCTGACCGCCGCGTACCCCGGCATTCATGA
>DATDHP010000149.1:0-8161 GCA_036521515.1 Vicinamibacterales bacterium | reverse complement strand
TCTTGACGCCGTCGTGCGCGACCGCCTGCATCCCGAGCTGCTCCTGGGCCAGCTTGCTGATCGCGTAAGGGCTCGCCGGTGCGAGCCGTGCATCTTCCGCAATCGGTTGTGTGGATGGCGCGTACACGTGCGCCGACCCGGGGACCAGAAGACGGCAGTCGATCCCTGCCCGGCGAATGGCGTCGAACAGATAGTGCGTGACGAGCACATTGGCCGAGAGCGTGTCCACCGTGCGCGCCCACGAGTCGCCCACGTGTGCGGCGCCCGCGCAGTGGAACACGCGCGCGGGACGCAGGTCGGCGATGGCCTGCCGGACGCGATCGCGGTCGAGGAGGTCGACGACGTCCCACTGCGCCAATCCGGCGAGCTCAGCCGGCGGAGCGGACCTCGCCCAGGCGACGAGGTCGATCGTCCGGCTGAAGCCGGAAGCCATAGATTCAGATGCGGCTTCCGCCGTCAGGCGGAAGGAATCGCGGGCAAGGTGCTGGAGCAGGTGACTGCCGGCAAACCCGGAAGCGCCCGTCACGAGGACCGCGTCTGGCACGTGCGTCAGCCGCGCCGCTCGTACTGCGCCTGGTAATACGCGCGGAACGCCGGATCCTGCTCCTTGATCGGACGCCACCACCACTCGTTGTTGCGATACCAGTCGATCGCGCCGTGGAGCCCGTCCTCGAACCGGAGCTGCGGCGCCCACCCGAGGCTGCGCAGCTTCGTCGTGTCGAGGCAGTATCGCCGGTCATGGCCGGGCCGGTCCTGCACAGGCTTGATGAGCGACAGCGGCTTGCCGAGCGCCTCGAGGATGCGACGGGTCAGCTCGACGTTCATCACCTCGTTCCCGCCACCGATGTTGTACACCTCGCCACTCGTCGCCTTCTCGATCAGCAGGTCGATGGCGCGGCAGTGATCCTCGACGTGCAGCCAGTCCCGGACGTTCTTCCCATCCCCGTAGAGCGGCACCGGAATGTCGGCGATCGCATTGGTGACGAAGAGCGGGATCAGCTTCTCGGGAAACTGGTACGGCCCGTAGTTGTTCGACGCGCGCGTGATGACGACCGGGAGGTCGTAGGTCGCCCAGTAGCTGTAGGCGAGCCGATCGGCGCCCGCCTTGCTGGCTGAATACGGGTTGCGCGGCCGCAGTTCGTCGGTCTCCTTGCTCGCGCCCGCCGGTACGCTGCCATACACTTCGTCGGTCGAGATCTGCACGAAGCGGCGGAGCCGGGTCGCGCGCCGTGCCGCCTCGAGCAGAACGAACGTCCCGTGGACGTCGGTCCGGATGAAGTCGCCCGCGGCGAGAATCGAGCGGTCGACGTGCGTCTCCGCCGCGAAGTGGACGACGATCTCCGACCGCTCCACGAGCGGCCCGCTCACAGGCGCGTCGGCGATGTCGCCGTGCACGAACGCGTGCCGCGGACTGGCGTCGAGGTCCCGCAGATTCTCACGCCGGCCGGCGTAGGTCAGCTTGTCGAGCGTGGTGACGTGCCAGTCCGAGTGATGGGACAACGCGTAGCGGACGAAATTGCTGCCGATGAATCCCGCGCCACCGGTGACGAGGACGTTAACCATCCTTGCGCGTCCAGTCGTAGGGCAGGGTCTCGTGCGGCTCGAGCCGGTATTCATCCGGCTCCGTGTAGTGGTAGGGCTCGGTCGGCACGTTGACGACCAGCGACATCTCCGGGCTGATGCACTTCCAGCCGTGATAGACCAGGTTCGGCACCTGCACGAGCGTGGGGTTCTGCGTGCCGATGAAGAACTCGTTGATCGCGCCGTTGGTGGGTGAGTCGGGCCGCGTATCCACCAGCACCAGCTTCACCATGCCGGCGATGCACGCGAAGTTGTCCACCTGCCTCTGGTGATAGTGCCACGCTTTCACGACCCCGGGATACGTGGCGGAGACGTATACCTGTCCGAACTTGGTGTACAGCTCGGGCTCGTCGGCGCGCATGATTTCCATCAGCCATCCCCGCTCGTCCGGGATGAGCCGCAGCGCCTTCGTCTTGACTCCGCGAATCAGCGGGGGCCTGGCCGCTGCGGGGCTATACGCTGTCGGCTTGGTCATGGGCGTGCATGTCGTAATTCAAAATGCACAATGCAAAATGCAAGATGCAAATTTGAAAGCACGCTTGCTCCGATTGCCTGGCATTCGGCATTTGGCATTCGGCATTTTGCATTTTGCATTCCCTTGTTACCACCTGATCCCCACCTCGGAATTGTCCCCGAGCATGAAGCGGAAGGCGCTGGGTTTTACCGGCTCCCGGTAGATACGCACGTTCCTGCCGATGAGGCTGTCGATCACCCTGTTTGCGAGATCCCGGATGCTCGAGCCTTCCAACACGATGCTGTGCTCGACCTCCGAATCCGTGATCTCCACGTCGTTCATGATGGCCGTGAACGGACCCACGTACGAATGCACGATACGCGCGCGACAGCCGATAATCGCCGGTCCCCGGATCACCGAGCGCTCCACCACGGCTCCCGGCTCGATGACGACCTTTCCTTCCACCCGGCTGTTCACGTCGATCGAGCCTTCCACGCGTCGCTCGAGCGTGTCCAGGATCAGGCGGTTGGCTTCGAGCATGTCCTCGAGCTTACCCGTATCCTTCCACCATCCGTCCACGATGTGGGGGTGGACGGGGAGACCACGGTCGATCAGGTCCTGGATGGCATCGGTGATCTCGAGCTCGTTCCGGAAGCTCGGCGTGATCCGGTTGACCGATTCGAACACCTGTGGTCCGAACATGTAGACGCCGACGAGAGCGAGGTCGCCGATCGGCTCCTTCGGCTTCTCGACCAGGCGCACCACGCGGCCGTCGTGCAGCTGCGCCACCCCGAACATCTGCGGATCTGGCACCTTCGCCAGCAGGATCTGCGCGGCCGGCCTCTCGCGGTCGAACTCCTGGACGAAATGGGTGATGCCCTTGTTCAACAGATTGTCGCCCAGGTACATCACGAACGGCTCGTCCCCGATGTACGGCTGGCTGATCTTGACCGCGTGCGCCAGCCCGCGCGGCGCATCCTGTTCGATGTACTCGACGCGAACGCCCCACCGGGAGCCGTCGCCGACGGCAGCGCGGATCTCGGCCTGCGTGTCACCGACCACGATGCCGATATCACGGATGCCAGCCGCCGCAATCGCCTCGATGCCATAGAAGAGGATCGGCTTGTTGGCGACCGGCACGAGCTGCTTCGCGCTCGTGTAGGTGAGCGGCCGGAGCCGGGTGCCCTTGCCGCCGCTGAGAATCAGTCCTTTCAACTCCCAACTCCCAACTGCCCATTCGTGATTCACGATTCGTGATTCGCGCTCCGGGTTCGTGCTGACTTCCGCCTCTCGCGCGGCAATCACGAATCACGAATCACGAATGTGTTCCTACCGCTGGCCGAATGCGCCAAAGAAGTTGGAGAACGTCCCGAGGCCCGCCAGCACGAACGAGAAATTGAAGCGGCGGTCCGACGGGATAGGCGACCCGGGCGGCAGGTTGTAGAACTGGAAATCGGCCTGCAGGCCACAGCACTGCGCCATGTACGAGGCCATCATGCTCTGGCCCTGGATGTAGCCGCGAGCGATGTCCCAACTCACCGCATACGTGCCTCCCACGCGGCCCTCGAGCCAACGGCTCGTCGTCGACGCCGTGAGATAGCTGTTCGTCGGCTGCGCGGGCGAATAGCGATACCGGCTGTAGGCCACGTTCGCCGACAGGCTCGGCCGGGCAGGCAGCCCAGCCGGCGCCGGCGGGATCAACTGCAGTGTCGAGCCGGTCGTCAAGATCTGAAGACCGTTGCCGGTCACATCGTATTCGAGCCGGGCGCTCGCGTCGGCAAGCGCGTTCGGGCTCATGCGGACGGTCAGGGCGACCGGCGACAGATCCACGAGATTGGGCCGCCCGGTGGCGCTGACGTAGGTCGTATCGTAGCGACTCGAGAGAGGGTCGGTATAGAACGTCTGCTGCACACCCACCGTCACGAACTCGCGCGTCGTGCCCGGCGCGCCGTTGACCGGCCGGCCGCGGTAGAAGAACCGGTTGTTGAGGCCGTAGATGAACTTCGCGGCGCCGCCAACGATGAAGTCGGACACGTCGCTGAGCCTGGGCACCTGCGCCTGGTTGTCGATTTCGGTGACGTAGTCGAGCGCAAATACAGGCTCGATGACGTGCTTCATGCGCTCGGTGGAGGTGCTGGTCGGCGTGTCCCAGATCTTGGTGAAGACGGGTCCAATCACGTCCGTCCGGAGTGACATCATCTGCCGCACCAGCGAATCCGATCCCATGCGGCCGGACGCGTCGAGGCTCCGCGTGTAGTACGTCGTCTGGCTGGTGGCGGTCTGGACGACCGACAGGTAGGTCAGCCTCGACAGCGGCGCGCGCAGGGCCGGGGCCAGGTTGACTCGACCGAGGCTGTTGTCGACCGTGATGACGCCGTTGATGAGGTTGCGGTAGGGCAGGTAGGCAAAATCGGAGTTGACCGACCCATAGAAGGGGAGGCCAGGCAACCGCTGCGGCGCGACGATGGCGGTCACGCGCGGCGTGCTCCCGTAGACGGTCGATCGCGTGGAGGAGCCGAAGATCTCGTGTCGCAAGTACTGGGCGCTGGCGGACAGCCATCCGACACCTGCCGAGATGCCGCCATCGATCACGCGGGAGGCGCTGGTCGCGTAGTACATGTTCTGCTGATACAGCTGCTGGGTGGTGATGCTCGAGAAATAGTCGACGCGCCCGCGTGCTCGCACGGTATCGCCGAGGGTCTGGACCATCGAGCCCTGCACCTGGAAGCTCGTGTTCTCCGGCAGGGTGGTTACGACGCCGTTCTCGGTGTACTGCGTCTCGTTCTGCGCCAAGCGATAGAGCCTCATGTTGCCGTACGAGGACGCGCTCGACTGGTAGCGATACTCGGCGCCCATGCCCTGGCCCGTGCGCGTGAACCAGTCGTGGAACAGCGTCGCGTCCTGACTGCGGCCGATCGCCCAGAAGAACGCGTTGCTCAACGACTGCCCGCGCAGCGTCGAGGCGCCGTAGGTTGGCATCAGAATGCCGGTGGCGCGCTCGTCGTCCTGAATCGGATAGTAGATGACCGGCAGGAATATCAGCGGGACGCCCTTCACGCGCAGCACCATGTTGCGCGCGATGGCGTACTCGTCGAGGTTGATCGTCACGCTGCCGCTGGTGACCTCCCACCGCGGCGTCGGCTGCACGCACGTGGTGAAGCCGCCGCGCGTGATCTTGTACTGTCGCGCGCTCAGCTTTTCGATCGTGTCGCCGTAGAAGTAGACGTCCGGGTCCTGGTTGCCGAACTGGGCCCGGTCGACGGTGGCGCCCAGCGACATGATGCCCGAGGCCTGGTGGAAGGTCGCCCGGCCGGTGTTCCAGTCGAACTCGATACGCTCCGCGGCGATGCGCCCCTCGGGATTAGTGAAGACGACGTTGCCGCTTGCAGCGATCGTGTTCGTGTCGGTGAAGACTTCAATCTCATCCGCGGAGAACGTCAGCCCCTCTGCAGGATCCCATTGCACGTCGCCGGTCATGCGCCAGTGATTGGCGGAGATTTGTTCGAGCCTCCACTGCCCTGAATTGAGCAGGTCGAGCAGCGTACGCTGCGGCGCTGGGGTGGTCTGCGGCGCGGGCGCGGGGGCGGTCTGCGCCACGGCTGACGCGGCCACGAGACAGACGACGAACGTAAGGAGAAACCGCAAGGAAATCACCGACCGGCAGCGAAGTCCCGCCGCAAACCGGCGAGGAGACGGCGGCTCCTCGCTCCTATGGGAATCATCGGAGGATAGCACGTCGCTTGAGGCCGTCGCGAACGGCGCCCGCCAGGAAGATCGACCCGGCCACACATACCGTCGGGGCCGCGTCGAGCGCCACGTTCACACCCATCGCCGGGTCGTTTTCGACCCGCACCTGTCGTCCCGGGTCGATTGCCGTCACGGCGCACGCAAGATCCCCGGCCGGCAGCGCCCGCGCGGTGGCCGCCTGCGTCGCGACGACACCGGATGTGACGGGAAGAAGCGCCGCCAGGATGTCGTGAACGTCCTTGTCTTTCATGACGCCGATCACGAGGGCGGGACGCTCCGGATGCCATCGGCCGAGGTAGGCGGCAAGCGCGCGGGCGCCGTCCCGGTTGTGCGCGGCATCGAGCAGCACGCGCCGGCCGCCGTCGAGCACGATCAGCTCGAGCCGCGCTGGCCAGTCAACCGACGAGAGGCCCCGCTCGATTGCCTCGCGAGGCAGGACGACACCGGCCTGACCGGCCGCCTCGAGGACGCGAACGGCCACAAGCGCGTTCCCGACCTGGTGGTCGCCGCGAAGCGCGAGCGTCAGCGGGCCGTAGCGGTCTACTGGCGTGTCGATGGAGAGCGAGGTCCGGCCGTCGGCCATCACCACGTCCACGACGGCGCCGTCCGCCGCACTCATCAGGCGGGCTCCACGCTCAGCCGCGGCGGCGCGAATCACCGCCGCGGCTGCCGCAGGCACGGCTCCCACGATCACCGTCATCCCCGGCTTGATGATGCCTGCCTTCTCGAACGCGATCGACTCGATCGCGTCGCCAAGGTATTGCTGGTGATCGAGCCCGATCGACGTGATGGCGCCGACCACCGGGGCGATCACGTTGGTCGCGTCGAACCGTCCGCCGAGCCCGACCTCGATCACCGCCACCTCGACGTTCGCTCGCCGGAACAGCTCGAACCCGATGGCGGTGGTGGCCTCGAAGAACGTCGCCCTGAGCTCCTCGGCAAGCGGGACCACGTGCGCCGCGACATCCTCCAGCGCGGCGCTGTCCACCGGCTCCGTGCCGATGACGAAGCGCTCGTTCAGGTCGACGAGATGGGGCGAGATGTAACGGGCGGCGCGGATTCCGCCGCTCACCAGCCCGGCGTGCACCATGGCCGTGACCGAGCCCTTGCCGTTGGTGCCCGCGATGTGAATGGACGTGAAGTGGCGCTCGGGGTGACCGAGCGCGCCGCACAGCCGCACGATGTGCTCGAGCCCCAGCTTGACGCCGAACGTCTCGAGCGCGAAGAGGCGCTGGAGCACCTAGACGCTTATCACTTCCACGGGCCACGGAGGCACGGAGACACGGAGATGTTCGGCCAGATGTTTTCTCCGTGACTTGGCGTCTCCATGGCCCGTCATTTATGAAACGGTCCAGGCCGGGCACCGGCTAGGCCGATGGTTCGGCGCTGGCGCCGGCGCTCACGGCCACCGCCGCCGGCCGCTCCGCGCCGGCGGGCTCGGCGCGCATGAACCGGAGGGCGCGCGCGATGGCGGCTTTCATCTCGCGACGGTCCACCACGAGGTCCAGCATGCCGTGCTCGACGAGGAACTCACTGCGCTGGAACCCGTCGGGCAGCTTCTGCCGGATCGTCTGCTCGATCACGCGTGGACCGGCGAACCCGATGAGCGCCTTCGGCTCCGCGATGTTCAGGTCGCCAAGCATCGCGAAGCTGGCGGTCACGCCGCCGGTCGTCGGATCGGTGAGCACTGAGACGAACGGCAGCGCGGCGCGATCGAGCCGCGCGAGCGCCGCCGAGACCTTGGCCATCTGCATCAGGGACAGCGCGCCTTCCATCATCCGCGCGCCGCCGGAACAGGACACGATGATCACCGGCTCGCGGCGGGCCAGCGCCATCTCGATGGCGCGCGTGATCTTTTCGCCGACGACCACGCCCATGCTGCCACCGATGAACGAGTACTCCATCGCCGCAACCACGACGCCAAGGCCGTCCAACCGTCCCGTTGCCACGACGACGGCATCCTTGAGACCGGATGTCGAGATCGTGGAGCGCAGACGCTCGCGATAGGGCCGGGTATCGCTGAAGCGCAGCGGGTCGTTCGACGCGAGGTTCGAAAAGTGCTCGTCCCACTCGCCCCTGTCGAACAGCGAGCGGAGACGCTCGGCAGCGCTGATCCGGAAGTGGTGGGCGCACTTGGGACAGACGTTGAGGTTTGTCTCGAGGTCCTTGTTGTAGATGATCTGCGTGCACTCCGGGCATTTCACCCAGAGGCCTTCAGGAACCCGGCTCGGCTTTTCCGCGGTCGCCGAGGCGATCGGTTTCCGGGCCTTCTTGAACCACGCCATGAAGCCCGACTTTAGCACGAAGCCGTTTTCATTCGTGATTCGTGATTCGTGATTCGTCATTCCGGGTTTCGCCGCGCCCCCAGCTGAGTTGCCT
>DATDHP010000148.1:0-5175 GCA_036521515.1 Vicinamibacterales bacterium | reverse complement strand
CCGGTGAGAAGGACCAGGCGCTTCGGGCGCGCGCGGTGGGAGAGATCGACGCGTGCAAGCGGCTGAATGCGGCATTCACTCCGGACCCGCGGGCATTTGCGCCACGTTTTCTCGAGTTTTTCCAGAGCGCCGCTGCACCGGTCACGCCATGATTCTCACCTTGGAAGTTGTGGGGCCGCACGCCGCAAAGCTCGGGCCGGCGCATCGCAAGATCTTCCGCACCGAGGGCGGCACGATCGGGCGCCTGCCGGACAACGACTGGGTACTGTCCGACCCATACGTGTCGAGTCATCACGCGCGCATCCGGTACAAGGGCAATGCCTTTTATATCGAAGACACCAGCAGAAACGGCGTTTTCGTCAACGAGAGCCGCCTCGTGCCCAACCAGCCGCAGGCACTCACGTCAGGCGATTCCATCTTCATCGAGCCGTACGAGATTCGTGCGTCCGTTACGGGTGTGTCGACGGAGTCACCGGGTGGTCTCGATGCCGATCCGTTTCGGGTGGAGAACCCGTTCGACAACCTTCCGGCGCCAGCGCGGGGCCCGGTGATTCCGCCTCTGCCCGAGGCGTTTGTGGAGCCGGCGGTGAGCGGCGTGGTGGATCCGTTGGAAGCGCTGGGTCTGGCGCCCGCAAGCCCGCCGCCGCCGCAGCCCGTCCCCCGGGCGGCAGACCTTCCGCGCGGCTCCGTCCTCCAGGACCACTATCGGGCACCGGCCATCAAAGCGCCGCCCCCCGTGGCTGCGCCGGTGGCAAACGAGGGGGGAATCCCGCTCGACTACAACCCGCTCGATAGCCAGTACGTACCGCGTCCGCCGCCGCCGCCCACCCCGGACCCGGTACCTCGCGCTCCGGCGCGGCTGCCCACCCCGGACCCGGTACCTCGCGCTCCGGCGCCGCTGCCCGCTTCGCCCCGCGCCACGCCTCCCACGTCGCGGCGAACGCCGCCCGACACCGGCAGTGACGATGTCGGACTCGGCGCCGTGCTGGCCGGTGCAGGGATCGAAGGCGTTCGCGTGACGCCCGAGCTCGCGCGGAACTTCGGCCAGATCCTGCGCGTCGTCGTCTCGGGGGTCATGGACGTGCTCCAGGCCCGTCAGCGCATCAAGGAGGAGTTCCGGATGCGCATGACGACGATCCAGCCGAGGGAGAACAACCCGCTCAAGGTCTCGGCCAACGTCGAGGACGCGCTCCACAACCTGCTCGTCAAGCGCAACCCGGCGTATCTGGAGCCGGTCAGAGCGTTCGAGGACGCCTTCGACGACGTCCGCAATCACCAGATGGCTATGCTGGCGGGGGTGCGTGCGGCCTTCGAATCGATGCTCGCCGAGTTCGACCCCGATCACCTCGAGCAGGAGTTCGACCGCCAACCGCGGAAGGGTGTGCTGATCCCCATGCCGGGCAAGCCGCGTTATTGGGAACTGTACCGGGAGAAAGTTGATGGAATCCTCAAGGACGCGGATGCCAGCTTCCGCAGGTTGTTCGGCGACGAGTTCGCGCGCGCGTACGAAGAGCAGCTCGCCCGCCTCAGGGGACGCGACCGTGGCGAATCACGATGAGCAGGAGGCTCGGGTGAAGATTCGAGACTGCGGTTCACCCTTCCGGGCCACGGAGGCACGGAGGCACGGAGTCCCGTCATCTCGGGATTTGAGGATTTTCAATTTGAAGATTGCAAATACCCAGATCCCGAAATGGCCCAACCCTCCGGGTCTCCGTGTCTCCGCGGCTCGTGGCGCTTCCCTTCTCCTCGCCGTGCTGATCATGGCGAGCTGCGGCAAGGCGCCGCCGCCGCCGCCGATCGTGCTGGCGCCGCCGCCCAAGCCGGCGCCTGCCGCGATGACGATTGCCGCCAGCGCGGACACCAATCCCGACGCCAGCGGCCGGCCGTCTCCGGTCGTGGTGCGCGTCTATCAGCTGAAAGCCGACGCGGCGTTTGCCGGCGCCGACTTCTTTCCGCTGTTCGACGACGACCAGAAAGTGCTCGGGCCTGAGCTGATCTCGCGCGAGGAGTACGTGCTGGCGCCGTCGGAGCGCCGGATCATCGAGGTGCCCGTCGCGGACGAGGCGCGATTCCTCGGAGCGATCGCCGCGTTTCGCGACATCCGGAACTCCGAGTGGCGCGTGCTCGTGCCGGCACCGCGCACCGGAGTGACCGTCGCCGTGGAACGAGCCCGCATCGTGTTGTCGCCGGTGCAGTGATGTCCAGTTTCAACAAAGTCGTCTGGTCGGAGGGGCTGTTCCTGCGGCCCCATCACTTCCAGCAGCAGGACCGCTACTTCGAGCGCTACGTCGAAACGCGCTGCCATGCGCTGGCGCCGCACACCTGGGGGTTCACCGAGCTCGAAGTGGAACGGGACTTTCTCGCCATAGGCAAGTTCGGCCTGCGGCGCGCGGCCGGCGTGTTCCCGGACGGAACGCCGTTCCGGATGCCCGAGGACGACCCGTTGCCGGTGCCGATCGACATCGGCCAGCAGGTGCGCGATCAGGTCGTCCACCTGGCGGTGCCGCTCCGCTCGGCCGGCGCGCCCGACGTGGATCGCTCACCAGGGTCCGACGGCCTGGTGCGTCACGAAGTGCGCGAGCTGGAAGCCCGGGATTCGACGTCCCGCTCGGGCGAGCTCGCGCTGCTCGAAGTCGGCGCGATGCGGACGCGGCTGATGCCCGCCAGCGAGGTCACGCAGGCCTACGCGTGCGTGCCGCTCGCCCACGTCGTCGAGTGTCGCGCGGACAAGCAGGTGGTGCTCGACGAGTCGTTCATCCCGACGGTCCTCGACGCGCACGCGGCGCATCGCCTCGATACGTTCATCAAGGAGCTCCTCGGGCTGTTGCACCAGCGCGGCGACGCACTCGGCGGCCGGGTGGCGGCGACCGGGAGAGGCGCGGCGGCCGAGATCGCCGACTTCCTCATGCTCCAGGCCATCAACCGCTACGAGCCGCTGCTCGCGCATTGCGTTGACTCCGGCCTGGTGCATCCGGAGGAGCTGTTCCGCCTCTGCGTTGCGGCGGCGGGCGAGCTCGCCACGTTCACGACGTCGTCCAAGCGGCCGCCACAGCTCGCTGCCTATCGGCACGACGCCCTGCGCGAGTCGTTCGAGCCGGTCATCGCGGCGCTCAGGGCCTCGTTGAGCGCGGTCCTCGTGCTCAACGCCATTCCGATCCCGATCGAGTCGAAGAAGTACGGGATCAGCGTGGCCGTGGTGAGCGACCGGACGTTGTACGGCAGCGCCGTGTTCGTCCTGGCCGCGCGCGCCGACCTGCCGGCAGAAGAGCTCCGCCGGCGCTTTCCGGCCCAGCTCAAGATCGGGCCGGTGGAGAAGATCAGCAACCTGGTGAACCTGCAGCTGCCGGGCGTCCCGGTGCATCCGGTGCCGGTGGCGCCGCGGCAGATCCCGTTTCACGCCGGGTTCGTGTATTTCGAGTTGGACCAGACGCACGAGCTGTGGGGAGAGCTGAAGACGTCAGGCGGCGTGGGGCTGCACGTGGCCGGCGAGTTCCCCGGGCTGACGCTGGAGTTCTGGGCCATCCGCAGCTGAACGGAGCGCAACGATGCCGCAGATTGACGATCCCTTCAGGCCGGCGGACGCGACCGTGTTGCGGCCGCGCCCGGGCGCGGGACGCCCGGGTGGCGGCGGGGTTCCGCCGCCCACAGGATCCGGCGGCGTGCCGCCTTCTCCGCGGTGGCGGTCCGCCTTTCCGGGCGACGCCGAGCCAGCTGGTCTGGAAAGTCTCGGCACGGGGCTGAACCCGCTCGTGCGTGCCGCCAGCGGCGTGTTGCTGCTCGCGGGACAGTTGCGCCGCACCCTCTCGGTACCCGACGTCGCCGGCTTGCGGCGGCACGCGCTCGACGAAATTCACCGGTTCGAAGAGCGCGCGCGCTCGGGCGGCGTCGCCAACGAAGCGGTGCTGGCGGCACGGTATGCGCTGTGCGCCACGCTGGACGAAGCCGCGTTGTCCACGCCGTGGGGCGCGCAGAGCGAATGGGCGCAGCAGACGTTGCTCGTCTCCCTGCACCGCGAGGCGTGGGGCGGCGAGAAGTTCTTCGAGATGCTGGATCGGATCTCCAACGACCCCGAACGGCACATCGCCTTGATGGAACTGCAGTATCTCTGCCTGGCGGTCGGTTTCACCGGGAAGTACCAGGTCCTCGACCGCGGGCACGCGCGCCTGGCAGACGTGCGGCAGGCCGTGTATCGCAGGATTCACACGCATCGCGGCACGGCTCCGGCGGAGCTCTCGCTGCGCTGGCGGGGGCTCGAGGATCGCCGCAACCCGGTGATCCGGTATGTGCCGTGGTGGGTCGTCGGCGCCGCGGCGCTGTTGATCGTGGCGGTGACCTACGCTGTCTACTACGCGCGCCTTGGCAGCGCGGCGGCCCCCGTGCACGCGGCGCTCGCGGCGGTGGGACTCGACACCTTCGACGCGCCCGTAAAGGCGTCAACCGCCGGCCCGACGCTCAAACAACTGCTGGCGCCGGACGAGGCGCGCGGGACGGTGAGCGTTGAAGACCGCGACGGCCGCACGCTCATCACGCTCCTCGCGCCCAACCTGTTCCCGTCGGGCAGCGCCACGCTGAACCCCGAGGTCGGGCCGACGGTGCGGCGGGTCGCCGAGGCGATCGACAGGGTGCCGGGTCGCGTGCTGGTGGTCGGCCACACCGACGACCAGCCGCTGCGCTCGCTGAGGTATCGCGACAACTTCGATCTCTCGCGCGAGCGGGCGGTCAGCGTCGTCAAGGTCCTTCAGCCTGCGATGGGCAACCCCGCCCGCGTCGAATGGACCGGCGTCGGGCCCTCGCAGCCGCGGTTCCGTCCCGAGTCGGACGCGCAGAACCGCGCGCGAAACCGGCGCGTCGAGATCGTTCATGTCCCTTAGGTCGCAGGACGAGAAGAGCCATGTCGTTCACGCTTCTGAGTTCTCGCTTCTCTGTTCGTGTTCTGGGTTTCTGGGTTCGGTGCGCGCGCCTTCGGCGCGTTCGGAACCGCGAACTCGAACGACGAACGGCGAACGACGAACCGAACCATGAACGTTGAACCGTGAACCGAACGTTGAACATGAACACGAACAGAGAAGTGAGAACCCGGAAGCGGGAACGACACGCGCGCCGGGTCCCTTGATCGCGAGACCAGAATGTTTGCTTTCCTGAAACGGCGCGCGTTCCCGGTGGTGATCGGCTTCC
>DATDHP010000147.1:0-2283 GCA_036521515.1 Vicinamibacterales bacterium | reverse complement strand
TCTCGGTTCCGGGTTCTCGGTTCGGGGTTCTCGGTTCCGGGTTCTCGGTTCCGGGTTCTCGGTTCCGAGTTCTCGGTTCGGGGTTCTCGGTTCGGGGTTCTCGGTTCCGGGTTCTCGGTTCCGGGTTCTCGGTTCGGGGTTCTCGGTTCGGGGTTCTCGGTTCGGGGTTCTCGGTTCGGGGTTCTCGGTTCGGGGTTCGGGTGTTCGTGCGTCTATTGGCGAAGCGAACACCGATGACGACCCGCGAATCCGGAACCGCACCCCGAACCGAGAACCCGACCCCTGAACCGCGAATCCAGAACGGCGAACCCCGAACCGAGAACCCGACCCCCGAACCGAGAACCGCGAACCGTGAACTGAACCCCGAACCTGAACACGAACCGAGAAGCGAGAACACAGAAGCGTGAACCGCACGATTACAGCGGGATGTTCCCGTGCTTCTTCGGCGGGTTCCTGTCGCGCTTGGTCTCGAGCGTCGACAGCGCCGCGATCAGCTTCGACCGCGTCTGGCGCGGGGCGATGACTTCGTCGACGAAGCCGCGCTGTGCCGCCGCGTACGGGTTGGCGAACTTCTCCCGGTACTCGGCGATCTTGGCGGCGCGCGCCGCGGCCACGTCGCCCGCGGCATCCAGCTCCCGGCGATAGAGGATGTTGACGGCGCCTTCCGCGCCCATGACCGCGATCTCCGCCGTCGGCCACGCGTAGTTCACGTCGGTCCGGATGTGCTTGCTCGACATGACGCAGTAGGCGCCGCCGTACGCCTTGCGTGTGATCACGGTCAGCTTCGGCACGGTGGCTTCCGCGAACGCAAACAGGAGCTTCGCGCCATGGCGGATGATGCCCCCGTACTCCTGCACCGTGCCGGGCAGGAACCCGGGCACGTCCTCGAACGTGACGAGCGGGATGTTGAAGGCATCGCAGAACCTCACGAAGCGCGCGCCCTTCACCGACGCGTCGATGTCGAGCGTCCCGGCAAGGCAGGCCGGCTGGTTCGCCACGACGCCGACCGGGCGTCCGCCCAGCCGCGCGAAGCCGACGAGGATGTTCTTCGCGTAGTGCTGGTGCACCTCGAGGAAGGAGCGGTCGTCGACGATCGCGTGGATCACGTCGAGCATGTCGTAGGGCTGGTTCGGCGCCACCGGCACGAGCGAGTCGAGCGCGTCGTCCTCGCGGTCGGCCGGATCGGCGGTCGCCGCGCGCGGCGGGTCGTCCAGGTTGTTGCCGGGCATGAACGACAGCAGCTCGCGAATGAGCAGGATGCACTCCTGGTCGTTCTCGACCGCGAAGTGGGCGACGCCGCTCTTCTCGTTGTGCGTCATCGCCCCGCCGAGCTCTTCCTTCGTCACCTGCTCGTGCGTGACCGTGCGGATCACGTCGGGACCGGTCACGAACATGTAGCTCGTATCCTTCACCATGATGGTGAAGTCGGTGATGGCCGGGGAGTACACCGCCCCGCCCGCGCACGGCCCCATGATCGCGGAAATCTGCGGCACCACGCCCGACGCGAGCGTGTTGCGGAGAAAGATGTCGGCGTAGCCGGCGAGCGACAGCACCCCCTCCTGGATGCGCGCGCCACCTGAGTCGTTCAGGCCGACGACCGGCGCGCCCATCTTCATCGCCATGTCCATGATCTTGACGATCTTGGCGGCGTTGGTCTCCGACAATGACCCGCCGAAGACGGTGAAGTCCTGCGCGAAGGCGTACACGACGCGGCCGTTGATGCGGCCGTAGCCGGCGACGACCCCGTCGCCCGGCACGATCTGCTCCTCCATGCCGAAGTCGCGGCACCGGTGCGTGACGAACTTGTCGATCTCCTCGAACGTGCCGGCATCGAAGAGCAGCTCGACGCGCTCCCGCGCCGTCAGCTTCCCCGCGTCGCGCTGCTTGCGGAGCCGTTCCTCCCCGCCGCCGAGCTCCGCGCGGCGCTCGAGATCGGCAAGTACGTCTCTGGGATTCATACGGTCTGCGGCTACACCTTGCTCGCCTGCGCCTTCTCCCAGTCCTTCAGGAACCGCTCGAGACCGATGTCGGTGAGCGGATGCTTGAAGCACTGCTCGATCACGGCGGCGGGCGCCGTCGCCACGTCGGCCCCCATGCGCGCGGCCTCGACAATGTGGATCGGGTTCCGCACGCTGGCCACGAGCACCTCGGTCGAGAACTCGAAGTTGTCGAAGATGTCCACGATCTCGCGCACGAGGTGCATGCCCGTCGTCGCGATGTCGTCGAGCCGGCCGACGAACGGGCTGACGTAGGAGGCGCCGGCCTTCGCCGCCAGCCACGCCT
>DATDHP010000146.1:0-2625 GCA_036521515.1 Vicinamibacterales bacterium | reverse complement strand
TCACCCGGCGCACGAACGGATTCTGGCGGCGGCCGCTTTCGCTGACGGAGACAGCGCCGTTCTGGAGCACAGCCGTCAACAGCTCCTGCGCGTACACACCGAGCTGCAGGAGAGTCCGCCCGATCGAGCGCGCCGACCGCGCTTCGCCAAACGCGCTTCCATGAAAGACCCTGATGATTGGCTTTCCGGTCACTGGCAGGAACAGGCTGTCGCCGTGCGCCACGATCGCGTCGAACTCGCTGTAGTCCGGCATGATAGCCAGCAGGTTCCCCAGGTATCCCATCGTGACCCGCCGGCCCAGCCAACTGCCGACGAACGCCTTCCACGGAAGCGTTAGCACGTCGTAGGCCGCGTCTGCGGGCTTCGGATCGTGAGTGAACACCACGACCTGGTGGCCTCGACGAGCGAGACCATCGGCGAGCGTGTGCGCGGATCGCTCGATGCCGCCCCGCTTCAGGCCCGGAACCGGCAGGCCGTAGCTGAATGTGGCAATCCGCAGGCGGGGCATGCTGAGTGGCACGCGCACCTTCCTTCAGGGTTGGGCCGACTCCAGCGCGCGTGCCCTTTGCAGGATCGACGGCTGGCGCGGCCGCCTCACGACGCTCGAAAGCACGTCGTGGATTCGCTGCATTTGACGTCCGCGATCGCACAGCGCGCCGGCGCGGGCGCGCGCGGCCTGCCCGAGTCGTGCGCGCAAGCTGGCGTCGGAGACCAGGCGGCGCAGCGCTACGGCGAGCCCGTCGATATCGTGAGGAGCGACGAGCAGCCCGCAGGCTTCATCGACGATCTCGCGCGCGCCTCCGAGCGCGGAGGTCACAATCGGCAGGCCCGCGCCCTGCGCCTCGACAAGCGAGATGCCAAATGCTTCGGGACTCACATTTGGCTGGCAATAAATGTCGCCGGCCTCCAGGAGCACAGGCACGTCGCGGCGCTCCCCGGCAAACCGGACGCGGTCGCCGAGGCCCTGGCGTCGCACGACTTCCTTCAGCTCCCGCAGGTATCGCTCGTCCGATGCGCGCTGGGGTCCGCCGACAATCCAATATGTCCACCCTCGCAAATCGCGCAGCGTGGCCAGGGCCTCGATGGCCACTCGATGTCCCTTCAAAGGCTCCAGCCTCCCCACCTGCACGATCACGACGTCGCCGTGCGAAGTGTGGAGTGACCGGCGAATGTCGTGCCGCTGACGGGGGCCGTGCGAGGAGCTCGAAGGGAGCCTGAGCGGGCAGTAGACGGTCTCGATGGGCGCATTCGGAAACAGCCGCGAGAGGCTCTCGGCCGTGAACCGGCTGTTGGACACGGCCAGGTCGGGCACCAGTCGGCGCGCCCATCGTTCGAGCCAATGCCGGTCATTCCCGGCAGTGTGGCGCCAGAACACCAGAGGCAGCCCGGAGCTGCGAATCGTCGGGCCGAACATCGCATGCGACCACGCTTCGTGACAGACCACCACGTCGAATCGCCGGCCAGCGAGCAAACGGGCAAGGGCTCGTCGGGCACGCCAAACCGTGTGCGGGCGACTCGCTCGCACTGCGCCCAACATGTGCGGCACATGACCGTACCCCCTCAGCTCGTCGCTGAACCTTCCTTCGAAGCACAGAGCAAAAGACGACGCCATCGACGGCCGAATCGCGGTGTCATGTGCCAACGTCGTGAGAAAGGTCTCTACACCTCCATAAAGATTTCCGCTGTGCACGTGGAGAACACGCAACGGATTGTTGGGTTCGCCGGAAGCGCCCGGCGCAATGTCCTCGTACACGTCCAGGAGCTCGTTCACAAGTCTGGCGCGGCCGAATTGTCGTTCGGCCGTTGCTCGCGCGGCATGCCCCAGTCTCTGGCGCAGTCCGGGATCGGCGACGAGCTGCTCGATACACCGTGCGAGCGCGGCGGCGTCGCCGGGGGTGCATGCGAGCGCGTCGACGCCGGGCCTCACGAGTTCGCAGGCGCCGCCTCCATAGCTCACCACCAGCGCTCGTCCGCAGGCCATTCCCTCTGCGATGACGAGGCCGAAGGGTTCGGGCTCGGTGCTGGCGTGAACCACGACATCCAATGCGCGAATCGCCGGGGCAGGATCGTCGATGAAGCCCGTGAAGCCGACGCGGGCCGCGAGGCCGAGCCGAACCGAGGTCTCGCGCAGCTCCGCCATGGACACCTGGCTCTCCTCGGTGTCGTACACCGCTCCACCAATCACGTAGGCGCGGACGTTGAGGGATGTCGGCAGCAAGGCGATGGCTTCGAGAAAGGCATGGTGCCCCTTCCAACGCGCGAAGGTCGCGACCAGCCCGACGCGCACGACCTCCCTGCCCGCGGGGGAAAGGCCCGATCGATCGTCGAGGTCGAGCTGGTCGCCATCTGGCGAGAAGCGCTCGAGGTCAACGGCATTCCACACTGCACGCCGGGGAGGCAGCTCCCCGCCCAGCGCCCGGAGGTCGTCGGCGACGCTCTGTGAAGCAGCGACGACCGTTGAGCATGAATGCGCGAAGCGTTTCATCAGGCTCGCGCTCAGATGGCGGCGGGCGACGTAGTCGTGAACGTACCAGACCAGCGGCGTCCCGGGGGGCCTGGCCCACACCGCCAGCAGGTGCATCTTCAGTCCGTTGGTGTGGACGATCTCCGGAGCGAGCTCGCGTA
>DATDHP010000145.1:0-3817 GCA_036521515.1 Vicinamibacterales bacterium | reverse complement strand
CACCTCGAAGAACGGACCGACGGTCTGGAACGGGCTGACGCTCATGGAATCAGCAATGCTCAATGCTCAATGCTCAATGCTCAATGCTCAATGCCCAATGCTCAATGCGCAAGGCTCAATGCCCAAGGCTCAATGCTCAATGCCCAAGGCACAAGGCTCAATGCTCAATGCCCAGGCCCAAGGCACAAGGCCAAACGCCGGCAGCTCGAATACGTTTTGTGTTGGGCATTTTGCGCATTGCGCATTGAGCATTGAGCATTGCTGATTCCATGAGCGTCAGCCCGTTCCAGACCGTCGGTCCGTTCTTCGAGGTGATGCTGCGCAGCCGCGCGCCGCTGCAGATGGTGGGTCCGGGCACGCGCGGGGAGCGGGTGGCGATCGAGGGCGTGCTGGCGGATGGCGCCGGCAACCCGATTCCCGATGCGCTGGTCGAGATCTGGCAGGCCGACGCCGCAGGGCGGTACGCCCACCCCGCCGATCCGCAGCATGCCGCCGCCGATCCGTCGTTCCACGGTTACGGCTGGCGGCATACCGTTGACAACGGCCGCTTCAGTTTCGACACGATCAAGCCGGGCGCGGTGGCAGGCCCTGCCGGCCGGATCCAGGCGCCGCACATCCTCGTGAGCGTGATGGCGCGCGGGATCCTGACGCGTTTCCTCACGCGGCTGTACTTCGAGGACGAGCCCGCCAACGATCGCGATCCGATCCTCGCGCTCGTCCCTGCTGCGCGGCGGCACACCCTGATTGCGCGGCGTGCCGACGACGACCACTACATATTCGATATCAGGATCCAGGGACCGGGGGAGACTGTCTTCTTCGATTTATGATTTGTCGATTGTTGATTGTCGATTCAATTGGTGATTGTTGATTCTTGATTTGTGATTGCCGCGGACACGCCCCGTCGCAACGTGCGAATCACAGTGATCGCAAAATCAAGAATCAACAGTCAACAATCGAAAACGAATCATCAATCAACAATCATCAATCACCAATGACATTGTTCGGGGCCTTGTTCGGCGACGATGAGGCGGCCTCGCAGCTTTCCGATCGCGCGCGGCTGCAGGCCATGCTCGACGTGGAGGCGGCGCTGGCCGACGCGGAAGCCGAGCTCGGCATCATCCCCCGGTCGTGCGCGACGCCCATCCGCAACGCGTCACGCGCCGCTCTCTACGACGCGGCCGCCATCGCCGGCGAGGCGGCGGCGGCGGGCAATCTTGCGATCCCGCTCGTCCAGCACCTGACGCGTCATGTCGCGGCCGCCGATCCCGACGCCGCGCGGTATGTGCACTGGGGCGCCACGAGCCAGGACATTCTCGACACGGGTCTCATCCTGCAATTGCGCGCGGCGGTGCCGGCGATCGTCGGCCACCTCCTGCGTGGCGAGCGCGCGGCGGCCCGGCTCGCGCGCGAGCACATCGCGACGCCGATGGCGGGACGCACGTGGCTGCAGCAGGCCACCCCGATCACGTTCGGATTGAAAGCGGCGGGCTGGCTGGACGCCCTCGATCGAGAGCGCGCGGCCATCGAGACGTCCTTGAACGATGCGAGCGTGCTGCAGTTCGGCGGCGCGTCGGGGACCCTGGCGTCGTTGGGTGACCGCGGCGGGGCCGTCGCCGCGCGTCTGGCCGACTTGCTCGGCCTGACGTGCCCCGACATCCCGTGGCACGCCCATCGCGACCGGCTCGTGCGGCTGGCGTGCGCGCTCGGCATCGCCTGCGGCGTGCTCGGAAAGATCGGGCGCGACATCGCCTTGCTGGCGCAGACCGAGGTCGGCGAGTCAGCGGAAGCGCACGGCGGCGGCTCGTCGACGATGCCGCACAAGCAGAATCCCGTGAAGGCATCGGTCGCACTTGCGGCGTCGGTCCGCGCCCCCGGCCTCGTGGCGACGATGCTCGCCGCGATGCCGCAGGAGCACGAACGCGGGCTCGGCGGGTGGCAGGCTGAATGGGTGGTGCTGCCGGAGCTGGTGCTCGTCACCGCCGGCGCGTCACGGGCGCTCGCGGACGCGCTCACGACCTTGCGCGTGTACCCTGAACGTATGCGGGCGAACCTCGATGCCACACGCGGGCTGGCGCTCGCCGAGGCGGTGGCGATGACGCTCGCCGGCGCCATGGGCAAGCGCCGGGCGCATGCGCGCGTCGAAGAGGCCAGCCGCCGGGCGGCAGCCGAAGGGCTGCTGCTCGCGGATGCGCTTGCTGCGGATCCGGAGGTGGCGCGGCACATGACGCGGGACGAGATCGACCGGCGCCTCGATCCCGCGTCGTACCTGGGCGAGGCGCGCACGTTCGTGGAGCGCGTGCTCGCACGGGTGTCTGGAGTCGTGGATGGACGCTGACGTCGAGACCCCCTCAGGGCGGCTTCGCTACCGGATCGACGGTCCCTCCGAGGCCCCCCCGGTCCTCCTGATCAACTCGCTCGGCACGACGCTGGACCTGTGGGCGGCCCAGGTGGCGGCGCTCGCGCGCAAGTACAAGGTGATCCGCTACGACGCGCGCGGGCACGGCGGCTCGTCGGTGCCGCCGGGCGAGTACACCCTCGACGATCTCGGCCACGACGCGGTGCACGTGCTCGACGCCGCGGGCACGGTGGCCGCGCACATCTGCGGCATTTCGCTCGGGGGCCTGACGGCATTGTGGCTCGGCGTCCATCGATCGTTGCGCGTGCGCGGCCTGGTCATCGCGAACACCGCCGCGCGCGTCGGCACGCCCCAGCGGTGGACCGACCGCATCGCGAAGGTCAGAACGGAAGGGATGCACGCCATTGCGGACCTGGCGATCGCCAACTGGTTCACGCCCGCCTTCCGGGAGCGCGATCCGGGCGTCGTCGAGCGGTTCCATCGCATGGTAGCCGCGTGCAGCCCGGAAGGCTACATCGGGTGCTGTGCAGCGCTGCGCGACGCGGATCTTCGGCCGGCGATCGGAGCAATCCGGGCCCCTTCGCTGGTGGTCGCTGGTGATCAGGACCCCTCGACGCCAGTGGCGGAGGTCGAGGCCGTCTGCGACGCGATTCCCGGCGCGACGCTGCTGACGCTGCACGCGGCCCATCTCACGAACGTCGAGTGCGCCGACGGCTTCTCGGCGCATGCCGAGATGATGTTCGGGGTTGCTGACGCACCGCGGCCGCCGGCGCGCCCACGCACGGCCGGCGACGCGATGCGCCGGCGCGTCCTCGGACACGAGCACGTCGATCGCGCACTGCAGAACGTGACGCCGCTGACGAGCGACTTCCAGGACTTCATCACGCGCTACGTGTGGGGCGAGATCTGGACGCGACCGGGGCTGGACGAGCGGACGCGCCGCGTCCTTGTCATCGGCACGATGATCGCGCTTGGCCGGTGGGAGGAGTTCGCGATGCACGTGCGCGCGGCGGTCCGCGAGGGTGGATTCACCGTGGACGACATCAAGGAAGTCATTCTGCAGCAGGCGGTGTACTGCGGGGTTCCGGCCGCGCACCATGCGCTGAAGGTGGCGGGCGAGGTCCTGGGCAGCTAGGTTGCCCGTGAAGATGCCCAACGCCCGTCTCGCCGAAAATCCGGATTCGCCAGAGGATCGAAGGTATTCGCAGTGAAGTCGTAGATACCCCTGATATCACCGACCATGACACCCGTAGTACAGAACAGACCGGGCGCGGCCGCGCATATTGTCCCGTCCGAGAGGGATCCACCGATCTGGACGACGATCGAGGTGAGGGTGCCGCTGACCGAGTTAGTCACACGAAGCTCCGTTCGGGCGCGATGATGGGCGGCGCCCGCGCAGCCGGCCAGGCATGTCGGCGCGGGCTACTGCTTATTGGCGAAAAGGCGCGGGGAACCCCCTCA
>DATDHP010000144.1:0-1831 GCA_036521515.1 Vicinamibacterales bacterium | reverse complement strand
TCTGCGCCGGCGCGCGTGAGGATGTCGCCGGCGACGGCGTCGCCCCGATCCATCGCTGTCTGGACGAGCGACGCGAGACCGGCAATCCTGTGCCGGCGCACGTCGCGATCGTAGATCTCGCGGATCAGATCGGTTGGCCGGCCGAGGCTCAGACGGTCGAGCACGAGCTCCGTCAGCAGCGTGGCCGGCCCGCGGCCGTCGTATTGCCGGACCACGGCCGACAGCGCCGCGCGGCCGATCCAGAAGCCGCCGCCTTCGTCACCCAGCAGGTACCCCCACCCGCCCGAGCGCGCCGCCCGCCCGGCCGCGTCCTTGCCGTACGCAATCGAGCCGGTGCCCGCGACGAGCACGACGCCGGGGTGTTCGCCGGCGCCTGCCACGAGCGCGATGAGCGCGTCGTTGACGATGAGGGCGGGGATCTTGAAGCCGATGCGCCGCATGATGCCGCGGACCGCGTCGGCGTCCTCGGGCCGATCGACACCGGCAATGCCAAGGCAAATCGCCGCCGGCAGCCCCTCGCGGTCCGAAAGCACGGCCTCCATGACCTGGTGGAGCACCTTTTCGACTTCGAGCTCACCGGCCGACTGGAGGTTGGCTCCGCCACCGCGTGCCTCGGCGATCACGCGGCCATGCTCGTCCGCCAGCAGACACATCGTCTTGGTGCCTCCGGCGTCGATACCGAGAACGTGCATCGTGAAAATTATGGTACATTGCGCGCGCCCCATGGAATTCCGACTCTCCGCCGGAGTCATCGCGTGCGCGATGATCTTCGGACCACTCCCGGCGGCCCAGGACGGGGAAGTGCGCGCACAATGGATCCAGGCGGCGAGCCTTCAGTCGCCCGAGTCGGTCCGCAGGATCGTGGCGACGGCGGCAGCCAGCGGGATCAAAACGCTCATCGCGGATGTTCGTGCCCTGGCTGGATCCAAGCCGGTGTGGATCCGCAACTGAGATTCACGGGCGCGCGCGACGTCCTTCGGCATGCGATCGCCCGCCGGGCCTTCCCCGCCGCCGTGGTGGAGGTCGGAGACGCGACCACGCCGCGCTGGCGGGAAGCATTCGGCAGGCTCACTTTCGACGCTGACGCACCGTCCACGGCACACGACACCATCTTCGACCTTGCCTCGCTGACGAAGGTCCTGTCGACCACGCCGCTGGCGATGCAGCAGGTGGAGCGCGGCGCGATGGCGCTGGACGACCCGGTTGCGCGGTACCTCGACACGTGGCGCGGCGACGACCGCGCTGCCGTGACGGTGCGCGACCTGCTGACGCACGCCTCGGGCCTGCCGGCCTGGCTTCCGTTCTTCCGCGAACACCGCGGCCGGAAGGCGTTCGAGCGCGCCATCGCGGCGACGGCGCTCGAATATCCGCCGCGGTCGCAATCGGTCTACAGCGATCTTGGATTCATGCTCCTCGGGTTCATGCTGGAGGGAGAGCTGCCGCTCGCGGAGCGGTTCACCACGATGGTCGCGCAGATGGGCATCGTGCAGGAGGTACAGTTCAACCCACCGACGCTGTGGCAGAGGCGAATGGCGCCGACCGAGCTCGATGCGTGGCGCGGCCGTCTCCTCGTGGGCGACGTGCACGACGAGAACGCGCATGCGCTCGGTGGCGCGGCAGGACACGCGGGCCTGTTCGGCACGGCCGCCGCCGTTGGTGACTACGCGCGCCACCTCCTCCAGGTCCTGGACGGCCGTTCCGGTGCGTTCCGGCGCGAGACGCTCGAGACGTTTATCGCGCGCGACTCGCGCGTGCCGGCCAGCTCGCGCGCGTTGGGCTGGGACACGATGCTGCCGACATCGTCCTGCGGCACCAGGATGTCGCCGCGCGC
>DATDHP010000143.1:0-3214 GCA_036521515.1 Vicinamibacterales bacterium | reverse complement strand
GACGTAGGATGCGAAGACCTGCGAAAGCCGCATGAGCGGTGGCGCGCCACCATGCGTGGCCCGATTCGGGCTCACGGTTGCCTGTGTCCCTCGGGCATTGACAGGGCGCGCGGGCCGCGCGTATCCGATCCCTGCGCGTGCCGGCCGTCGTCGGTAGTGAACTCCACGCTCATGCCGACGGTGAACTCGGCGAGTTCGACGAGCTGCCGCGCGGATCGTATCAGCCGCAGGCGCTCGACAATGCGGCGATTGAGATCGATGAGCTCGTCTTCGGAGAGTCGCGTGAGATCGCTGGACATCGTCGGCGCCATTTTACCAATTGGCGTCGATGTCGAGACCACTATTGGACCGCTATGCGGCCCGGAACGCGAATTTCGTACTCGTTGCGTCCGACCGCATAGCGGTCCTAGCCGCGCGGAGCGCGGCCAGAGATACTGGCAACCAGCCGAGGGCTCTGCCGGGATATCAAGGGCAGAGCCCTTGGCTGGTTTGGCTTCCTTCTCCGGATCCTCATCGGTGGCTTATGGAATGCGCCTCTCACACCGAAACCGTATAATCCAAGTCTCTGTGATAAGGCTGAAAGCAGGCTCCATGCGTACCATCGCAACTGCCGTGTTCGTGCTCGCCGCCGCTGTGTCTTCCGCCCAAACGACCGGCGTAGGGACAACTGCGCCTCCCGATGTCGCGGCGCCTCCCCCAGACGCGGTGAAAACCGCGTCCGGGCTCGCATCGAAGGTCATTACGCCAGGGACGGGCAAGATCCGCCCGGTGCAGACCAACCGCGTCACCGTTCATTACAGCGGCTGGACGACTGACGGCAAGATGTTCGACAGTTCCATCCAGCGCCGCCAGCCCGCTACGTTCCCGCTGGATCGAGTCATCGCCGGATGGACCGAAGGCCTGCAATTGATGGTCGTGGGCGAGATACGTCGGCTCTGGATACCTGAGCCCCTCGCATACCGCGGCGTGCGCGAGCCGAGAGGCATGCTCGTCTTCGACGTTCAACTATTGAAGATCGAGTAGATCGCGAGGGCGACCCGTCGACAGGCGGGATCAGTCCTCAATAGTTCCAACCCAGCAGGTTCCAGTGAGAGAGCCACGCGGCGGCGCCCAGGGCAGCCGCGCATACCAGCGTGACGCACACGCGGCCCGCGACGTGCCACCATCGCCACCGCCACGCGAGGACCGTCATCCCGGCGAGACCGACAGAGAGCACGGATCCAAAGACGAAGAGCCCCAGGCCGATGCCAAGAGCTGGCGCGGGCTCGCCAAAGAGGATCGTCCCGTTCACGTCGCTCAGTCCCGCGACGGCGGCCGCGACCCCTGCCACGAACGCGAGGCTCGTAGCCCAGGCGAGCAGGCGGGCGGCCTTCGCCCCCCGAGGCTTGCGCACCCTGCGCTGGAGCACCGCGGCGATGGGAAAGCCCACGACCGCGGCGGCGAGAATGGCCAGGCACGTTCCGAGCCAAGCGGCCTGCGGCAGTGCGTCGCGCCACGGCGGCTGCTTCTGCATGACCACGACGCACTCGGGCGAGGCGCACGCCGCGACCACCTCGCCGCGGTCGTTCTCCTGGAAGGCCAGGCGGCGCGTGCCATTCACCTGCACGAAAACGAGCGGCTCGATCTGCCGCCAGCGGGTGGCGGCGCCTCCGCCGCGCATGACCAGGTACCCGTCCTCCACGGTGATTCGAGCGCCCAACAGCTTGAGCAGCTTCGAGAGGTCGCTTTCCGAGACGCGCGCCTGCGCGTAGGTGCCGGCGAACCGGTCGAGCCCCGGCTGGCCCTCACGTGGGACGGCGGGTTCCTTGGCGATGGGCGCAGGGAAGTAGTGATCGAAGAACGCCTCCGCGAACTGTGGCACGGCGGCCTGGGCCGAGTCCGTGTTGTAGGCGACGAACACGCCGAGGCGGCGCGCCGGCAGCATCGTCGTGAGGCTGTGAAACCAGATCGTGGCGCCGCCGTGGCCGTATGCGGCCTCGCCGTTCCGGCCGCTTTCGATGAAGCCGTGCAGCATGCCGTTGATCGCCGGAGAGGACGACCCGAGGCGCTGACGCATGGTGCGCGCCGTCTCCGCTCGGAGGATGCGCGCGTCCCCGAGCGCGCCATCGTGGAGATGGGCGAGCATGAACCGGCCCATGTCGTCGCCGCTCACGCTCATCGCGCCTGCCGGCGCCCACGGGACGTACTCGAACGGCTGCTCCGTGAGGCGGCCGTCCGCCCACCGGTACCCTTTGGACAGATCCGCTGCCAGGCCGGGCGGCACCGGCTGCCGGATCGTTGCGCGCGTCATCCCTAGCGGGCCGAGAATTCGATCCTCGAGATAGCGCTCGTACGGGAGCCCGGACACCTGTTCGACGATCAGCGCCGCGAGGGCCGTGCCGTAGTTGGAGTACGCCGTCACCGTTCCCGGCGCGTAGATGCGGGCGGGCATCCCGTCGCGCAGCAGCTCGACGAGCGGACGCACCCTGTCTTCGTTCTTTGCAAACAGGCCGACGATCCTGTCCTCGAACCCTGGCGTATGAGTCATCAGGTGCTCGAGCGTAATGGGGGAGTCGAACGAGGGCGGGACCTGCACGTCCTGCAGGTAGCGGTTCACGTCCGTACGGAGGTCGAGCCGGCCCTGCTCGACAAGCTGCATCACGGCGGTCCAGACGAACATCTTGGAGTTCGATGCCACGCGGAACAGGGTTCGCGCGGGATCTACGGGCCTGCGCTCGGCGAAATCCGCATATCCGTACCCCTTGCTGAACGCGATCCGTCCGCCGCTGACGACCACGACGACCGCCCCTGCGTAGTGGTGCGCCTCCTGCTGGGCGGCCATGACGCCGTCGATGAATCCCTCCCACTCTGGTTCGGAGTCGAGCTGGGCGTGCAACAAGGCCGGCGAGAGGAACACGAACCCGGAGAACAGCGCGAGGCGCAGGCCGTGCATACTTCGTCTCTACGAGAGTGGCAACCGGCGCTGATTTCCGACCACCGTGCCCTGCGCTGGATAGCCACATGCCGACTTGTCGTCAGTAACAGCTGGAAACGAGGGTTATGCACTTCATCGCACCGGCATCGTGCCATGACCTTCACAGACCAGCCGTTGTCGTCGCTCGTCAGTACAGCGTTGAAGCGGTGACCGGCGCGCCGAAGCCGAGGGTGCCGACCAGCGGCAGCTCCAGCGCGACGTCGTTCGGATCCACTCCGAATGTCAGGCCGAGCAGGTTCA
>DATDHP010000142.1:0-2803 GCA_036521515.1 Vicinamibacterales bacterium | reverse complement strand
TGGACACCGTACAACCGTGCGATGTCGTCGGCATCGGCATCCACACCGGCAACGCGTTGCGCGGCTACGAGCTCGGCACCATGGCGCGCGCGCGCGGCGCCAGCGTCGTCTACGGCGGTATACATGCGACGCTCTTCCCGGAGGAAGCGCGCGACCTCGGCGGAGCACACGCCATCGTCAGAGGCGACGGCGACGTCGCATGGCCACGCGTGCTCCGCGACATCTCAGCCGGAGTGCTGCAGCCGCTCTACGAGGGTGGCCGTGTGGACGCGAGCAGCTTCGTCCCTGCCCGTTGGGACCTGCTGCCCGAAGGTCGGTACATGTGGGGCTCGGTGCAGACGGTCCGCGGGTGCCCGAAGCACTGCTCCTTCTGCTCCGTCTGGCGCACCGACGGCCAGAAGCCGCGCCAGCGCACCGTCGATGCGGTGCTCGGCGAGATCGTCGACCTGCGGCGGCGCGGCTACAGGTTCGTGGCACTGGCCGACGACAACTTCTACCCGGTGACGTTGACCGACCTGGCGATGGCGCGCCGGCAGAACAACGCCGCGCGCGTGGCCGAGCTCGAATCGATGCGATCGGAGCGATTCGAGCTGATGAAGCGGCTGTCCCGGCTTCCGCACGACATGGTGTTCTTCACGCAGATCACGATGGAGGCCGCCGAGGATCCCGAGTTCCTGGCGGCCATGAAGCGCGCGAACATCAAGGGCGCGCTCGTCGGCGTGGAATCGGTGACCAGGGAAGGGCTCAAGGACGTCTACAAAGGCTTCAATGAGTCGGGCGCCGACCTGGTGACGCGGTTGCGCGCGTTCCGCGCCGCCGGCGTTCACGTGCTCGGCTCGTTCATCTTCGGGCTGCCGAGCGATCGCCCCGCGACCTTCCAGTCCACGGAGGACGTCGCGCACGAAGCGCAGGTCACCTTCGCGCAATTCGTGATGCTGACTCCGTATCCGGGGACGGTGGACTTCGACGCCTGGGAGAAGAGATTCGGGACCGACATCCCGAAGGTGGGCGGCATTCCCGTCACGCGGCACTGGCTCATCCCGCAGGCGCAGCGCCCCAAGGTCTACACGCCGCACCCGGTGATGTCGCCCGACGAAATCCGCGCGCGCACCCAGGCGGTGTGGGACGGCTTCTACAGTCTGCCCAAGGTGTGGGAACGCTCCAGGTGCACACCCACGCTCAGGGCGCGTCTCGCCTTCGTGCTGCTCTCCAAGCTGTATCGGCAGATGTACGCCAACACCGGGATTGCCACCGACAGCGCGCGCGTGAATCGCGCGAACCGCTGGGCGCGCGTCATCGCGCGGCCGTGCCGCCGTCTGTTCGTCTCGCGGCCGCTGCCCGAGTTGCAGCTTCCAGGCTCTTCCTGATCACGAGCCACGGAGTCATGGAGACACGGAGACGCATCGATAAGTCCTCCATGCCTCCGTGTCTCCGTGGCCCGTCGCCGTTGTTCGGAGCATTTCCCGCCCCAGGACAGCATGTCGCTTGACCTCCTGCCGGGCGGAATGAGACCGTGTTCCATCATGCAAAGGCAGCTCGGCGCACTCTTTCTCTGCGGATGGGTGGCGGTGGTCGTGGCCTCGTGGACAGCCGGCGCCCAGGACCGGGGTCCCCGCCGCGCAGACTTGCGCGGTGGGGTGGAGGAACGCTCGACGGATGGTCCGACGTACACCGCGGCGGGCGAATTGATCCGTCCTGCGGACTACCGGGAGTGGGCCTTTGTCACGAGCGGCGTGGGGATGACGTATGGCCCCGCCCAGCCGGCCACGGGGCAGCCGGCATTCTTCGACAACGTGTTCGTCAACCGTGAGTCGTTGCGCGCCTTCATGCAAACCGGCAGGTGGCCTGACAAGACGATGTTCCTGCTCGAGATCCGGCGCGGCGAGGTCAACGTCTCGATCAACAACGGCGGGCAGACGCAGGGCGAGATCGTCGCGCTCGAGTCGGCCGTGAAGGACGCGGCGAGGTTCCCGGAAACCGGCTGGGGCTATTTCAATTTCGGGCGCGGCGGATCGCTGGCGGCGGCGGTGGCGCCGCTGCCGGTCACTGCGTCCTGTTACAACTGCCACGGCGCCAACACCGCCGTCGAGAACACGTTCGTGCAGTTCTACCCGACACTGTTCGAGGTGGCGAAGAAGATGGGAACGGTGAAGGCGACCTATGATCCGATGAAAAAAGTCAGCAGGCCGCCGGCAGCCGGCAGCAATCCCTAATCGTTAGGGGCCGGCTGAAGCCGGCCCCTACGAACGTTCACTCACTTCGCGGCGAAGCAGTAGAAGTAGCCGTTGCCGCCGGTGCTGATCAGGTTCTGCTGGCTGCAGCCCTTGCTGGGGTGCGCCGAGTTCCACGACGTGTTGCCGCCGCCTCCGCGGTCGTGGTGGCCGAGCTGAACGCTACCCATGCCCTCAGCGTTGCTCGTGTAGTTGTTGCAGGTGTGGTCCATCCCGTCGGTGAAGGCGCGGCCGGCCGTCGTCGAACCGGTCAGCATGTCGTGCTGGTTCGCCGGCTGCGCGCCCTGACCCGGAATGTTCTCGCCCTTCTCGTTCAAGGCCGTGTTGCGTGAGATGTTGTTCCCGAGCTGGGCCAGCTCGACGGAATCTCCGTGCAGGTGCGCGAGGTCCTTCGCAACAATCTGCCCCTTCGCATTCGCCCACGGACCCGTGCCGATTCGATCGCGGGCATTGACGGCGCCCGGTCCCTGCGTGCTCAGGTAGGCCCGCCATTCGCGTTTGCTGCCCGCCGCGGCCGCCAGCATCTGACAGTGCTTGTCAGCTCCGGCCAGACCGCCGAGATTGCCGCCGCT